>JANZZP010000027.1 GCA_026419335.1 Elusimicrobiales bacterium
TTTTTGATTATTGTTCCATCTGAAAGGGTTGCTATATTAGTTATCCCAACATCTATCCCAATCATACCACTACCTTGTTTGGCCTTTATGTAATCCGTAGTGACTATCAAATACCACTTATTATTTTTTGTAGTTATCATAACCCGTTTAATGTTGCCCTGAATATCTCTATGTTTTTTGAAAGATATTTTACCATACACTTTGGTTATGAACTTATTGTGTTCAATTGAAAATCCTTTTTGTGGATACAAAATACCAAAAAAGTTTTTACAACTCCTGAATTTTGGGAAGCCCCAACCATCCTTGTAATGTTTAAAAAACGCTTTATATGCGGTTTCAAGGCGAAGAGTTACCTGTTGAAGAACCTGGCTATGTATTTCTTTAATGGTTGGGTCTTGATTTCTTAATTGTGTAAGTTCTGCTTGTTGCTGTTTTCTGCATATACTCGTTTTGTCTTTCTTGTACGCCTCTATCCTCTGATTAAGAAAGTAGTTATACAGCCAATTAAGTTTATTGGCGTGTTTCCATAATTTATTTTGTTGTTCTTTGTTTGGATACAACCTAAATTTGTATGCTATCATTCTTGTGACTCCCTTCTATTTTCCATATTCATCCCCCACCTAAAGGAAGGGGATTTCTACGGGTTTAGGTTAAATTTTTGTTTGCTCCAGAAAAGAACTTAATCTCATTGGGAATAATATAGCAGACTTTCATCTGCATTCACCAGTGAAGTAACCCAATGATTCACTATTTCTGGAGCATTATTAAATATCTATCTGTTCTATAGCATTTAAAAGAGCTTCTTTATTTATTTCTAATAATTTCATAACATCAAATATATTTGGATTAAATCCAGACAAAACAAATATTTTATCATTATTTTGTGAAAATGAAATATTACCATATCCAGTTATATCATATGAATAAATAAATGGATCAGAGTTAGATAATTTTTTATATGAGTTATATACATTTCTTACAGAACCTGAATCGTTTCCATCCCATGGTTGCATATCTGATATAAGTATAATTCTATCATATGGTCTATCTTTTATAAGTAGAAAAATATTTTCAAAATTAGTTCCACAATCTAGAAAATTATCTAATAAACTTTCCATTAAACTGACTGTAGGAATATTTTTTGGGTAATTCATATATTCTGCATAATCAGAAAATCTAATCAAATCAGCATCATTTACTTTACTTAAAATAGCAGCCAATAAAGAACTTAATATAGCAACTTTACCTTTCATTGATCCGGATTGATCTAAAGCAACCAATGTCTTACCAGGAAATTTAGGCACATTTGATAAAGATAAATCTAAAGCATCAGAAATTGCGGTTATAATTTTTTGAGTTCCTGGATAATTTTTTAAAGCTTCTATAGCATTATAAAATCTAAATGGCAAAATTAATGATTCTTTTATAGATTTTTCATCTTTTATTTGATTCACTACTTCATCTAAAATATTTTCATCTTTAATATATTTTATAATATTTCTTAAATTTTTAATTAAAGCCATATAACCTAATTTTTTATTTAAAATTAAATATTTCCAAGCTTCGGACTTTAAATTATTTAATTCCTCTTCTGTTTTTGCTTTTTTTCCTACTTCACTCAATATACTTTCCCAAGTTTCAGTATTTTTTAACTGTTTATGCATTAATTTATAAAATGCTTCTTTATTTTTTTCTTGTGGTTTTATATGACATAAATTTACTAAATCTATAAGAGAAACATTTTTGTTTTCATTTTTATATTTTGCTAAATGGTATTCATTAAAGTTTGCTAAAGCTTTAGCAATACCACGTTTTAATGCATTTGGAATTCCCTTTTTTCCATATTTAGTTAGATAGTAGGCAAAAATTTCTAAAGCATCATCAACTCTATGAATAATCTTTTCAAAAAATTTAACTTTCCAATCATTACCTAATCCACGCATACAATATGCTAATTCTGCTGCTACAATATGAGAAACACTACGCATTCCAAATTCATTTCTTGCATATAACGCTGTCTTAGCAATAAACTTTTTATCCGATATTTTATTTATTAATTCTACTAATTCTTTAATAGTTTCATCTTTACTTCTATAATATTGATTTTCAATAAAACAAGATAGTAACATAGTAATTAA
>JANZZP010000050.1 GCA_026419335.1 Elusimicrobiales bacterium
AAAGCTTTTGGATTTCTTGTAAGTTCTGCTGCTCCAGCATCTGCCAAATATTCTCTTTGCCTTGATATTGCCATAGCAAGTATTCTTGATATAATTGGAGAAAGTATTAAAAGTATTATCCATATTAAAAATATTATTCCAGCACCACCGCGTGACCTTGATCTTGATGTTGAAGAAGTTCTATATCTGTTTGACCTAGCAATAAAATCAGATATCATTGCTATGGCATTCATTAATACAGTTGTAATAGTCATCAATCTTATATCATAAAATCTTATATGACTTATTTCGTGTGCTATTACTGCCTGTAGTTCTTCTCGTGAAAGGTTATCTAAAAGTCCTTGAGTAACAAATATATAGGATTTTTGTGGAGAAAAACCAGTTGCGAAAGCATTTAAGTCATAGTCTGGAACTATATAAACTTTTGGTTTTGGGATCCCTGCAGCAATAGACATTTCTTCTACTACATTAATAAGTTGTTTCTCTTTTAAGTCTGTTTCATTAACTGGTCTTGCTCCTGTTGATTGGACTATCATATTTATTCCGTTTATAAATGCATTAATAACAAGTATAGCAGAAAGCAAAAGAGCTGATATGGTCCCGTAAGGTATAAACTGTTTAGTTGTTTCAATAGAATAATATTCATTATATGTAGATTTTGGAATGTTTTGCAGATAAAAGTAATCAAAACCAAAACCTATAAAAGCAAAAAAACATATAAATATGAATAATATTATTAAAGTTAATCTTTTGTTTTTTTGTTGTTGTTCAAATATATTCATTCAGTTTAATAGTTTATTTTAAAGAAAGATCTACCTTGGGAGCTTCTCTTTCAGTTGAATTTGTTGGTAATTCAAATAATTCGAATTCCTTAAACCCAAGCATAGATGCTATTAAGTTATTTGGAAATATTTGTATTTTTGTATTATATTTTGTAGTTACATCATTATAAAATTGTCTTGCAAAAGAAATTTTATTTTCAGTTGTTGTTAATTCTTCCATTAGTTGGGATACTTGTTGGTTTGATTTTATTTCTGGATATGATTCTGCTAATGCGAATAATCTTCCCAAAGCTTGTGTTATAATATTTTCATTGGCAAAACCTTCTTTTAAATTTCCTGATTGAAAAGCATTTATTGCTTTTGCCCTTGCCTCTATAACTTTTTCAAGGGTTTCTTGTTCAAATTTCATTACACCTTTTACTGCATTAACAAGATTTGGTATTAAATCATGTCTTCTTTTTAATTGAACGTCTATTTGAGCAAAAGCATTTTTAACCATGTTTCTTAAAGAAACAAGTGAATTAAAGGTAAATATAAGCCAAAGAATTATTACTCCAGCTATTATTGCTATTATGAACATATACCCTCCTTATTAAGGTAATTATACTAAATTAGGGTTAATATTTCATAAGAGCTCTTTTTTACATATATAGTATCTTCAATTCTAACACCAAATTTTCCATACAGATATATTCCTGGTTCTATAGTTATAGTCATCCCTTCTTTAAGTTTTGTTGATGTTCTTGGATTTACCCAAGGTTCTTCGTGTATTTCAAGACCAACTCCATGTCCTGTACCATGTGTAAAATATTGACCATAACCATTAATAGAAATTGTTTCTCTACATATTTTATCTATCTCATTAGATAGAACTCCTTCTTTTACTGTTGATATTCCTTTTTTCTGAGCTTCTTCTACTATTTTATATACTTTTTTAAATTCATCTGTTGGTTTACCATAAAAAAAAGTTCTTGTCATATCTGAACAGTATCTTTTATATATACAGCCAAAATCTATTAAAACTACTTCATTGTTTTTTAATTTTCTCTCAGATGTTTCATGATGAGGAAGAGCACTATTTGAACCAAAAGCAACTATTGTTTCAAATGACCTTTCAGATGCTCCCATTTTTTTCATTATATATTCGAGTTCTCTGGCTATTTCAATCTCTTTTATGCCCTTTTTTATCTTATTTTTTATTAGCTTGTACGAATGAGCTGCAATTTGACAAGATTTTTTAAGATTTTCTAATTCCTCTTTCTTTTTTATCATTCTAAATTCTTTAAGAAAGCCACTGAGTGCTTCAATTTTCATGTCTATATATTTCTTAGCCTCATCATATAAAACTGTTGAACTGTCAAATACTACTTTAGTTAATTTAAGATTTGATATCTTTTGAGATATACAATCGTAAGGGTTTTCATATACTGATATTTTTGCCCAACTACATTTTTCTGAAAAATGTTCAAAAAACATTTTTGGTATGAATGCAAAAATTTCTTTTTGTGTTATTAGTAAAAAAGTTCTATCTTGATGAAAACCTGTAAGAAAAAAAACTTCTTTTGGAGTAGAAAATATTATTGCTTCAATTTTTTCTTTTTTCAATTTTTGTTGAAGTTCTTTTGTTCTTTCATAGTGTATACTTGTCATTATTCCTCCTTAAATACCATAGTATAAAAAATGTATTTTTCTTGCAATATTTTAAACTATGAGAATATATTTTGTTTTTTGTATAATAATAAAGTATGCGGGCGTAGTTCAATGGTAGAACGAGACCTTGCCAAGGTCAAGACGTGGGTTCGATTCCCATCGCCCGCTTGTAATTCAAATCGAAATCCTAAAAGATTAAATTATGTTATGAGAAAAATGGTGTGTTAAATAATTTTACAACAACATTAGATTTTTAATAATATTAATAATTTATTTATATTTTCTGACTCTATAACCTAAGTTTTGTTTTTATAAAATTTTCAAATTTAAATGATAATTCAAACAACTCTTTTGGGGATAATTCTTCTGCTCTGATGTTTATTTTTAGATTGGAGTTTTCAATTATGTTTATTATGGTATTTTTATCAATCTTTAAAGATAAATAAAGAGAATTGACTAAGGTTTTTCTTTTATAAGCAAAAGCTGCTGATATGAATTTTTGGTAAATGTGTAATTCTGTTTCTTTTGGTGGATTATCTTTTAATGTTATTTTTAATACTGCAGAGTCAACTTTTGGTACTGGATTGAAATTTTCTTTAGATACTTCAAATAAATATTCTGTATTACATAATATGTTTATTAAAGCAGAAAGATATCCGTAATTATTATCTAAGGAGGTTGAAACTATTTTTTTAGCAACTTCTTTTTGAAACATAAATACTGCTGTTTTAAAATTTTTAAGTTTTATTACTTTTTCTAAAATTGCTGTTGAGATATGATATGGGAGATTTCCACAGAAATAACTTTGTGTGAGTTGTTTTTCATTTATTTTTAAGAAATCTGTATTTATTATATTTATCTTTTTGAATTTTTTTTGGATGATTTCTACAAAGTATGGGTCTATTTCAATACCAGTATATTTTTCAAGATATTTTGGATATAAAAATTGTGTAAGGGCTCCATCTCCGGGCCCAATTTCAACTATTTCATTATTTTTTGCTTGAGTTATAAAAAAATTAGCTATTTTTTGAGCGATATGGTTATTTTTTAAAAAAACTTGGCTATATTTCTTGCTCATTGTCGCTGAATTAGTGCCTCATATTTTAATGCTATTTCATTTATTATTTTATAGACATCACCTGCCCCAAGAGTTATAACAATGGTCTTAGGCGTTATATTTTTGATTATATCAAGGCTTGTTGTAAATAACTTTATTGATTTATGTTTTATTTTTTTTAAAAGTTTTTCTTTTGTAATCCCATATATATTTTGTTCACCTGCAGAATATATATCACACAGGTATATCTCATCTGCATCATTAAATGAGTTACTAAATTCATCTATAAGAAGGGATGTCCTTGAAAATCTATGTGGTTGAAATATTGCAATTATTTTATGATTGGGATAGAAATTTTTTAAAGCTGAAAGTGTTGCTTTTATTTCAGATGGATGATGAGCATAATCATCGTAAAAAAGCACATCTCCAATACTTTTTATAAGATCAAGTCTTCTCTTCATACCTTTAAATTTATAAAGTCCTTCTAAAATTGCTTCCCTGTCTATGCCTAGATATCTTGAAGCAATATATGCTGCTGCTGAATTAAGTATATTATGTTTGCCTAATACATTTAAATTGATTTTATCTTCTTTTTTATCATTATAATATATCTGAAATGAGGTTTTAGTGTTATTATAATTTATGTTTCTTATTGTCCAAGTATTTGTACAACTAAATCCATATGTATAATATGGTGAAGTTATAAATTTAATTATTGAGTTTAAATTTTTATCGTCTCCGCATAAAATACTTCTTCCATAAAAAGGAGTCTTATTTATAAATCTTATAAATGCTTCCTTTATTGAGTTTATATTTTTGTAAAAATCAAGATGGTCTGAGTCTATGTTTGTTACACAGCTTACAATTGGGTTGTAATAGAGAAAGCTTCCATCTGATTCATCTGCTTCTATAATAAAATATTCTCCTTGTCCATATATAGCATTTGTGTTTATATGCTTTAATATTCCACCTATAACTGCGTTATATGGTTTTTTTGATTTTTCAAAGATTGAAGTAATCATTCCTGTTGTAGTCGTTTTACCATGACATCCTGCTACTGCTATTACTTTCTTATCTTTTGATAAAAGAGATAAAAATTCAGCTCTTTTAAGTATAGGTATTTTAAGTTTTTTCGCTTTTAACAGTTGAGGATTATTATTTTTTATAGCTGAGCTTACTATTACAAATGATATGTCTTCTTTTATATCTTGATGATTGTGTCCTTTATATACTTTTATCCCTAATTGATTTAATCTATCTGTTATGTAATTTTTAGATATATCAGAACCTTCAACTTCCATTCCCATATTTTTTGCAATAATAGCAAGTCCACTCATGCCTATTCCACCTATTCCTATGAAAAATACTTTTATCTTATTCATTTATTTCCATCCTTGATACTAACTCTCCGATAAATTTATCAACTATCTTTTTTATATTTTGTGACTCTTTTTGGGTTAAATGTACTATTAGTGCATCATAAAGTTTATTCATAGTAGATTCAATCTCTTTACTTTTTTTAGCAAATATTATTATTTTTTTATCACTAGCTAATAACTCAATTATTTTCTTACTAAAGGATGATTCTAAAAGATATATGCTTCCAAGCTCAATGAGAATAATTTTATGAGGTATTGATATATATGAGGATAAGTTTTGAGATATGTTTTGTAAGGTTTCCATGTTTACTGCATATTTGTTAAATTGAACATTACTGAAAATTTCTTGTGATGCTAATATCATTTTTTTTTCTTGATTTAAGATGTTTATCATATATCCTTTTAGTTTGTTTTTTTCTTTTATTTCTGTAGTGTAATATCCTTCAAAAAAGAATCTGTATGGTAGAATAACGTTTGAAATTATTTTTTCTTTTTCTTTATATGAGTCAAATATTATTATAAGTTTATTTATTTCCATATAAATACCTCAAATTTTTGATTGCTATTTTTTTGCTTTTTTCAAAATTTTTTGCTTTTTTAAAAAACTCTATCGCTATATCTCTATTCCCGCTTAGATACTCAGATATTCCAACTCCGAGATACCCTATATCATTATATTCATCTTTTATATCATAAAATAATTTTTTAGAAATTTCTGTATCTCCAATTAAAAGATAACCCAATGCTGCTACTGCTTTTGTTCTTGAATCGAGAGTTTGTAGTTCTCTTAGTTCATTTTCAACAATATATATCCAAGGATTACCGACCAACCAAAGTCCCATATCATTACCGGTATTTCTTGGTATATAAGTAAAATTCTCTTCTGAATTGGTATTGTTATTGGTGGTTTTCTTTATCTCCGTTGATACATTTAGACGAGTTGAATTTTGAGATATTTTTTTAATTTCTTGTTTTATTTTTTCGACTGATACTTTAAATTCTTCATTTTTTTTATTTATAACCAGAATAAATTTTTTTGAAATAGTTTTAATTTCTCTTGAAAACTTTTTTTTCAAAGCATCTTTAAGGGATTGCTTCGTCTCTTCATTTTTTTTCTCTAAAGAGAAATCATTTTTTTCAGTTATTGCATCTACATTGATATATATTTCATCTCCATCAGAAGCATTTTTGATTGTATCATCTATAATTTGTGTTAGTGGTTCAACATTTTGATTATTTTTAAGTGAGTAGGATACATGAAGTGGAAGTATATCGTTTTTTTGTGGTTCAAGTTGTAAAGAATCAATTATTAATTCTTTTTTGAGTATTCCTTTTTTGTTTAATAGCAATCTTGCAAGTTTGTATTTTGCAAAAAAATCCTGCTTTTTTAAATAAATAGCTCTTTCATAATTTTTTATTGCTTCTTTTTCTTTATCAAGTATTTCAAGAGTAATTGCGTTCCATAAGATTGCTTCTTGATAGTCATTTTTTAAATAAATAGCTTTTTCAAAGTTTTTTTGAGCTTCTTCTATATTTTCCTCATATAGTTTAATTAAACCAAATTGATGATAGTAAAGAGGGTTATTAGGTTCTATACTAATTGCTTTTTTTGTGTATTCAATAGCTTTAGATATATTGCCCATAGAAAAGTAAACAGAGGATATATTCATTATTGTGTCGCTTCTTAAATTGTTTATTTCAAAAGATTTATTAAAGCTATCTAATGCTAATATTAATTCTCCATTCCTAGCATGTGATATTCCTTTAAGCTGCCAAGCTATATCATTTTTAGGATCTAATTCTATTGCTTTTTTGTAATTTTCAAGTGCTCCTTCATTGTCACCAAGCCAGTAAAGTGATGCTCCGTAAAAAGCATATCCCATTGAAGTTTCTTTTTTTTGTAAAGATTTTAAGAATTCATTTGCTGCTTGATTGTAGTTATTATGTATAAAATAAGAAATACCTCGGTTTATATTAAGATAACTTTGTTCTTCCATTATTCTATCCCAAAGTGTTTCTGCAGAAATATTACCTCTTAAAGCTATCATATAAGAAGAAAAGAAAAGAAGAATTTTCTTTCTGTTCACTTATGTATCTTTAGTGGTATCTTTGAGAAGTTGTCCTAATGTAATTTTTGGTACATGCTTTGAATAATGCTCTATAGTTTTTCTATTTTCAATCTGTTCGTATTTCTTAATAGAAAGTTTAAGTTCATAGGTATCATTGTTAACACCAATTACAACTGCATCTATTATCGTGTCTTTCTCAGGGATTCCATCATAACCATAATCCTCTTCATTTATGATTCCGTAAATATCATCTGTTATATGTGCTTTTACATAAGTTTCTCTTAGTTCCACTATTTTGCCCTTAACAATAGTTCTAAATGGAAATTTCTTTTTGAGTACATCTATAGGATTTGGTTTTGTTTGTTTTATTCCAAAAGTGATTTTTTGGCTTTCCTTATCTATTGAAAGTATTTTCACTTTTATTCTTTGTCCTCTTTTATATTTAGAAAGTTCCTCTTTAGGTTTCTTCCAATCTATATCTTCAAGTTTTACAAATCCTTCTATCCCTTTGAATCTTATAAACAATCCGGTATCTATCACTTTTGATACAACTGCTTTAACGTTTATGCCTTCAGACAACTCGGAAATAATTTTTTCTCTTCTTATTTTTTCATCTTCTTCTAAAACTGCTCTTCTTGAAATTATTATTTTTTTATTATGTGGTTCTAATGTTATTACGTAGAATTTTACTTTTGCATTTACTGGTAAATAATGCCTTGAAGAACCTCCAAGTTCTGATAAGGAAAGTGGCATAAATGCTCTAATTCCATTTATATTAACAATGTATCCACCTTTTACCTGCTCACTTATTTTGCCCTTTATTCTCTCTTTTTTATTAAATTTCTCTTCTATCATTTTTAAAGTTATTTTTTCCTTAGCTTTCCTATATGAAAGTATAGTAGGTCTTTCTATATTACCTTTTTTTTCTAATACAGCTATTATTTTTGTGCCAGGATTTGGAAGTCTAAAATCTGTAAAATCAGAAACTGGAATTAGTGCTTCATTTTTTTCTCCAATATCAACGTATACATAATCAGATCTTACATCTACAACTCTAACATATACTAACTCTCCGTTATATAACTTTTCTGCTATATTTTCTTCAGCTTTAAGAAGTTCTTCCATTGAAAGTTCTAATTCTTCATCTTGATTATCATTTGAGTTTTTTTGTGTGTTAATTTCGTTATCATTTTCTATAACTTCTTTACTCTCATTTATTTCTTCATGATTTTGAGAGGTGTTTCTATTTTCTTCCATATTATCTCCTTAAAAATATTATAAAGAATATATTTTCTCCATCAGATATTGAGAGAAATTTTTGAAACTTTCTTCGTTTTTAAAATCATATTCAGCGGTAGGGATCACTCTACCGAATATAATTATTATTTTACTTAATTTGTTGTTATTTTTTACATATGATATTTTTACCGGTAATACATTTGATTGTGTTTTAGCAATCAAATAGGATATACCAGATTTTGGGACTATTTGTTGATTTTTCGCTCTGGTACCCTCTGGGAATATTAAAAGGCAACCATTTTGTGATAAGATTTGTATTGCCTTTTTAATAGATGAAACGCTAATATTTTGCCTATCAGTTTTTATTGCTCCAAGTTTTTCTATGAAGTGTCCAAAGATTGGGTTTTTAAAAAGTTCTTTTTTTGCCATAACTGAAAAATCTAATCTTTTTTTAGCTAAGAATGAAAGTATTAATGGAGGATCATTATTTGATATATGGTTTGAAGCAATAATTAATCTTCCTTTGTCTGGTACATTACTAATTCCATTGATTTCTATTGAGTAGAAAAATCTATAAAAATTTCTTACTAAAAAACAAACTATTTTTTTCATATTTATTTTTTTTCAGTTAATCTTTTTAAAGTATCATAATATAAACTGAGTATTTTTTCTATAACTTCAGATTGTGATATATTGGTAGTATCTATGTATATGCTGTCAGAAGATTTTAAGAGTGGGTTATTTATTCTTGTTGAGTCTTGTAAATCTCTACTTTTTATCATCTCAAGTATTTCGTTATAATCAGCAAATATATTTTGTTCAGCAAGTTGATTAACTCTTCTTTTTGCCCTTGCTTGTGGTGATGCATCTAAATAAATTTTAAGTTCCGCGTCTGGGAAAACGTTTGTTGTTATATCTCTACCTTCCATTATTACGCCACCATCTTTTCCGATTTTTCTTTGTTCTTCTACAAGAAATTTTCTTAATTTCGGCATTTTAGCTACTAAACTTGTCTTTGCAGCAACTTCTTCGCAGTATAGTTCACTATCAAGTTTTATGTTGTTTATCGTAAGAAAAGGTTCTTCTGAAGAGGTTTCTTTAAAACTTATTGGATTTGTTATAGCAATTTCAACAACTGCATCTTCATTATTTAGATCTATTTGTTTTTGCATACATAGCCAAGCAACTGCCCTATACATTTTGCCTGTACTTATGAATTTATATCCAATTTTTTTTGCAACTTCCCTACCTACAGAAGATTTTCCAGCGCCTGCTGGTCCATCCATTGCTATAACTATACCATTTTTTCTCATTTATGCTATTACCTTTTCCTCTAACTTTTTTTCTTGTGGTGGTTGCCTTAATGGCCTTACCCATTTTGTAAAGCTTGATGGTTTTAAAGAATATTCATGTACTAATCTTACTACTTCATTTATTGGTTTAAAATTTTCCCAATCTAATCTCAATATCCTTACTCCTGCATCTTCCATCTCTTCTATGAATTGATAGTAGTTTTCTTGAAGACTTTTAAGATAATCTCTTGTTATAGTTTTTTCTATCTCTCTACCACGCATTTTTATTCTTTCCATAGCAGTTTCAACACTACAATCTAAAAATATTAATAACTGTGGAAAAACTAATTCTCTTAGTACCATGTTATCAAATAAGTCAAGATATGTATTATAATCAAGATCTGTTATTATTTTTTCTGGGTGTTGATTAAGCATTCTTGCAAAGATAGTATCTTCCCATATTGTTCTATCTTGAACAACGCCTCTTATTTTACCAAGGCTAATTCTTGCTATGAATTCCCTATGTTGTCTAAACCTATGGTTAAGAAGCCATATTTGCATAATAGTTCCATATTTTTTCATATCTTGGTAGAATTTTGCTAGATATGGATTACCACTTACTTCTTCTAATACAGGCTCAAAATTTAGTGCTTTAGCAAGTTCAATAGTTAAGGTGGATTTTCCGACTCCTATTATGCCAGCTATTCCAATGTAACCTTCGGCGAACATAAAACCTCCATTTTATCATGGTTCTATAGCAGGTTTGCCAGTTTCCTGATCAATTCCCTTTATTGATAAAAGTACATCGTCAGGATTAGATGCTTCAGCTACTATATCTTCAAGCGTTGCAAGATTTGATTTATATATCTTGACTAATGATTGATTAAATGTCTGCATTCCGTAATATTCTCCTTTACTTATAGCATGTGTGATACCATCTAGATTGTTTTCTGCTATTAGTTTTTTAATATGGGGAGTATTAATCATTATTTCAACTGCTACAATTCTTCCACCTTTGGTAGATGGTATTAGCCTTTGTGATATTATGCCTTTAAGTGTTTCAGATAGTTGTAATCTTATTTGAGTTTGTTGATGTGGAGGATATAAATCTATTATTCTTGATATGGTTTGAACCGAATTTATAGTGTGCATAGTAGATAAAACAAGGTGTCCAGTTTCTGCTGCTGTAATTGCAGCTTTTGTTGTTTCAAGGTCTCTCATTTCTCCAACCATAATAACATCTGGATCTTGTCTTAGAGCAACTCTTAAAGCATCAACGAAACTATTGGTATCATTTCCAACTTCTCTTTGACTTATTATAGATTTTTTATCTTTAAAAACAAACTCTATTGGATCTTCTATTGTTATTATATGAAGGTCTTGTGTTTGATTAAGATGTTCTATCATAGCTGCCAGTGTTGAAGACTTCCCTGAACCTGTAACTCCTGTAACTAATATTAAGCCACGTGTATTTGAAAGTAATTTTTTAATTGGTTGTACTGGTAATTTTAGTTCTTCAAGTGATGGTATTTGGAATGGTATATGTCTTATTGCTATTGCTGGTTTTGATTTTTGAAGATAGTAATTAAATCTGAATCTACCAATATTTTCAATTTCATATGAGAAGTCAACTTCATGTTTTTCATTGAATACTTTCCTAATTTTCTCAGTCATTATCGGAGTTATTAAATTTTCTACTTCTTTTGTTGAGATTGTAGAATCTTTGATAGGAACTAGTTTCCCATGAATTCTAAGGTAAACAGGAGAATCAGATCTTATATGGAGATCACTTGCTAAGTTTTGAACCATTATTTTTAAAAGTACATTTATATTTAACATTTTTTAATCCAGTATTGAAGAATTTCTTCTCATAAAGGCTGGTTTAGTTGATAAAACATTTTTTTCAATATCGTTTTTTATTTTTTGTAGTGTCGAATCTGTTTTTATTATTTCAGTTTTTTTAATTGGTATATTTTCAGTTGAATCATCTTCATAACCAAATCCTGCAGCTACAACTGTTATTATTACTTCATCATCTTTTAAAGTTGAATCTATATATTGCCCATATTTTATTTTTGCCTCTTCTTTTGATGCTCTTTTAGATAAATAATCTAAAGCCTCATTTATTTCCCTTATAGCAAAATTTTTAGGTATTCTGAAATAAACTATAAAACCTTTAGCATTTTTAATATCAGCGTTTTCTATAAGAGGAAAATTTAGAGCATTTCTTATTCCCTCCATATGTCTTGTGGGTCCTTTCCCTTTTCCAATACCTACAAGTGCTGTTCCTGAATTTTTAATTATTGCTTCTATATCTGCAAAATCGACGTTTATATCTGCAGGTGTAGTTATTAAATCACTTATTCCAGTAATGATTTCTATAAGAATATTATCTGCTTGTTGATAAGCTGATTCTGCGGAAGTATCTGGTGGAAGTGAAAGTAATCTATCATTCGGTATTACAATTATTGCATCAACATATTTTTTAATTTCATTAATTGATTCCTCTGCTGTTTTTAATCTTTGTTTTCCTTCAGTTGAAAATGGTTTTGTTACTATGGCTATTGTTAAATTAACCCCGATTTGTTTTGACACTTCAGCTATAACTGGAGCGGCACCACTACCTGTACCACCACCCATTCCTGCTGCTATTATAACCATATTTGCGCCTTTAAGAATATCTTTTATTTCTTCAATAGATTCTAAGGCAGCTTGTTTACCTATATGAGGCATTCCACCGGCTCCAAGACCTTTTGTTAGTTTTGCGCCAAGTTGAAGTTTATAAGTAGCTTTATTTTTTTGTAATGCCTGATTATCAGTATTTGCAGCTATTAAATCAACATTTTTAAATGGGTGATTATATATTCTATTTATTGTATTTCCACCAGCTCCACCTACTCCTACTATTTTTATTAAAGCATCTTTCATACTAGAGTAATTCATATTATTTATTAAGAAAAAAGATTTTTAAACCACTTAATTATTTGAGAGATAAATCCTGTTTCACTCTCAACCATAAAGACATCGAGTTGCGGTTTTATATATATAGGATAACATAATAGAGCAATTGCAGTTGTATATTTTTGGTGATAATATTTTTTGTCTTTTATTTTAACATAATTATCAGGTATTAGCCCGTGTCTAACTTCTTTTCCTTTAAAAATTTTTTCACATGCTTTATCAATCCCTCTCAACATTGAACCACCACCTGTTAAAACTATTGAGTTTATTCTATCTTCATATCCAGAATTTACTATTTCTTCTCTTATATATAGGAATATCTCTTCAAGGCGTGGCTTAATGTACTCGCATAAATTTTCCTCTGTTATTTTTTTCTTTGTTGTTCGATCAAGTAAAACAATATCAAATTCTTTATTTTCTTTTATAAGTCCAGATAATGAGTATCCATGATTTTCTTTTATATTTTGTGCAGTTTCAAAGGAGGTATGGTATGCATATGCTATATCATTAGTTATAAGGAAACTGCCTATCGAAATATCTTTTGAGTATTTTATTGTTCCATCATGGTATATTACAATTGACGTTGTAAGATCCCCAATATCAATTAAAACTGACCCTAATTTTTTTTCTTCTTCGCTTATAACTATTTCCGCAAGCGGATAAGCATGATAAATATGTTCATTTAATTTTAAACCAGCATTGGCTACGCACTTGCTTATATTATTTAAATGGGAGACGTTTGCTGTGATAAGATGTACATCAGTTTCAATGATATTACCTTCCATTCCTACAGGATTTGAAAATCCTGTTTCCTTATCTACTGAAAAATCTTGAGGTATTGTATGAATAATTACCCTTTCATTTTGTAGATGTATTGCTCGAGCATTTTCTATAACATTTATTATGTCTTGTTCTGTTATTTCTTTATCACTTCTTGTTATTGTGTATATGCCATGATTGTTTACTGACATTATATGAGAACCTCTAATTCCAACATAAGCAGAATCTAATTTAATACCGGGGTGTTTTTGTTCTATTTCATCAAGAATTTTTTTAATTGTATTTGTTGCAGAAAGAATGCTGGTTACTACACCGCTTTTAAGGCCTTTTTTACATTCAAGATAAGTTGCTCCTATTAATTCAATTGTGTTATCTGGTAAAACTTTTCCTACTGCACATACGATTGAATCGCTACCAAAATCTAATGATAGAATATTTTCTTCCATACAGGCTCCATTATTTAAATTTGCTCGGTTTTAAATAGTATATAAAATTTTTAAAAAAAGTTCTATTACTATCAAAAATTAATTTAATGGAGCTACAATTATCTTGCCTTCATTTATATATCTTGCATCTATGTTAAATGGAATATTTAATCTATTTTTAGCATCATCTAATACCTTTTTTATTTTTTTAATGTCTTTTTCTGATGGTTTAAAATTTTTTGGGAGTGTTATTCTTATTTTATCATACTGAATTGCTGGATAAGATTTTTCTGTTAAAAAAGTAGGATTACCATCTCCTATATTAATAAGTGGTGTTTTTGATATTTCGATAAAGGTTGATAAAAGATTTTTATCAGTTTTTTCATTTGTATTTATATCTATAAGGGGATATTGTATATTTGGATTTGGGTTTTTACTACTAAAAGAAAGATCTTGAAGGAGATAAAGTTCTATATTTGCAAATTTAGCTACAGCTGGTATTTTGTGAATATCAAATGTTAAAGTTCCTGTAAATTGATTAAATTTTTCGTGAATCCTAATATGGGGATAATTTGTTGCTATTGAGTTTTTAAATGATTTAATTAATTCTTCTGAGTATGGTTTAGATACAAGATTTCTAAAGTTTATTTCTATTTCTTTTCTTAGTGAATCATCTTCAGTTTTTAATACTATTTTGGTTATAGTTGTTTTAGTAAATGATATATCTTTTATTTTCATAATTTTAGATGAATTAAATTTTATAAAAATAACAATAAATACAGATATAATAGCATATGATAATAACATAATAAAATTATTTGATTTTATCATATTTAACTTTAACTTCCTTTTTGGACGATATTTTTTAATTACTCTTTTTGCCATATCTATTTTTTAAAATAAATATTTTTAAATATGAAATCTCCGGGACTAGGACTCGAACCTAGACCAAGTGGTCCAGAGCCACTTGTGCTACCATTACACCATCCCGGAACTTAAAAGTTAATTATATAATTTTTCTAATTCTTTTTGAATTTTATGATTACTTTGTTGTCCTTGGTTTCAATATTATAATCTTTGCCTCTAATTTGAGGGGGAAGTGAAAAATATTTTACTGATTTTATATGTGATGAAAACGAAGATTTAACATTTGCTTCGTTTTTTTCGTCTATATTTTTCTTTTCATATGATATTTTTATGTAATCCTGTTTAACATCTACTGAAACAGATGAATTTTTGTCAATATTATTTTGTATTTCAATTATGTACTCATTTTCACTTTCTTTATTTTTTATCTCTATTTCATTAGATATAGTATTTTCTTTAAGTATTCTCTCCTCAAACCACTTAGAAAATGAATCGTTAAATATGTCTAAGTGATTATTATCTGAAAAAGTCTTTAACATTCTTTTTCTAAAATTTTCAATTTCTTCAAATGGATTATAGTCTTTGGAAAAAAATTTATCATTAAATATTGAATCAAAAATTTCTTTTTCTATTTTATTATTTTCTTGAATATGTTTTTTTATAAATTCATCCCAATAAAAATATGAATTTTTAAGTTCTTTTTCTTTTGATTTGTATTGCCCTAGAATATAACCGAAAACAGTTCCTATCAAAATCATAAAAATAATAAGAAATTTCTTTTTCATTTATCACCTCCATTTTGTGGGGGCAAAAGAGCCCCCACATTTTTTATTCTATCTCTATTTTATTTGCTTTACTTTCTTCTTTTTTTGGAAGTATTATTTGAAGGATTCCATTGTTGTATGAAGCTTTAATTTTATTTGAATCTATATTGACACCTATTTTAAAACTTCTTGAGAATTTCCCAGAAGGAATTTCTTCTCTCAATAGTTCTATCTTTTCATTTAGTTCAAATTTAGTTATACCTTCTATAGTTAGAATACCCTCTTTAATATTTAAAGAAATATCTTTTTTGTCTGCAAAAGGAATTAGAACATATATTTTAAGTTCATTATCTGTTTCTATTGCGTTTACTGGTGGTGTGAAATATGATTCGTTATTAGCATTTTCACCCTCTCTTAATGTAATGTTTGCTGATGGTTTTAGAAAGTTTTCAAAGAGTTTATCCATGTTTTTCTTTATATTAATTAATTCATTTGATACTTTAATTAAGTCTCTCATAAGCACCTCCTTAATAAAATTAATCTATTTTTATTTCACTTATTTTTGTTTCTTTCTGTTTTGGTAATATTATTTTTAATACGCCATCTTTATAATTTGCTTTAGCGCTTCCTTCTTTAACTGGTTGTGGTAATGATATTGTCCTTGAGAATTTCCCATAACTTCTTTCAATAATTCTCCATCCATTCTTATCTTTTTCGTCTTTTTCTTGTTTTTTCTCAAATGATATTGTTAAAAGATTATCGTTGACTTCTAATTTTATATCTTTTTTATCTACACCAGGGATTTCAGCTGTTATTATTATTTCTTTTGAAGTTTCTTTCATATCTATTTTTGGATATTCATCTTTTAATATGCCTAATGATGGAAGTTGTGGTTCAAATATATCTTCAAACCATTGATTGATAAGCTCATTTGTTTTTTTAATTGGGAAGAGTTCATGTTTCATAGACACCTCCTTTAAGTTTATTAGCAGTCACTATTATTGACTGCTAACAATATTATAGCATATTAGCAATCAAATGTCAAGAGTGCTAATTATGTTTTTGGTTTTATCTTAATTTGATATTTTTTCTTAATGTTGTGTAGTATTCTTCAAGACTTTCTCCTGTAAGAGCAGCCTTGTAAACTTTTCCGACTGGAAATATATATGTTTTGTTTGGTAGTTCAAAACTCCAAAGCCCATCGTTTCTTTCTACGCAATACCAAGTTGGTGAAAAATCTTTTAGTATCATTTCTAGAAATATATGTCCAAAGCATCTAAGTATTTTCCATCCATCAATTGTTGGTGGTATATTTGGTTTAAAATATTTTCTTAATTCTTTTTCAAATTTTATAAGTAATGAAGAGTTCGGAGAAATATATGATGTTTCTTCTAGATCGCGTGTTATTTCTAAAATTTTTCTATGTTCTATCTGAGCATCAAATATTTTTTGCTCATTACTTTTTACTCTTTGTTTTATTGCTATTTTGCCATATGGTGGTTCTTCTTCGATTCCCATAAATGAATTTATGTAGTTTATATATTGTCTTATGTACCCATGTTGAGGTGGAGGAGACTCCCATTTAAATTTCCAAATCCTTGCTGCTGGATATGTTAGAAGTTCTAATCCGTTTTTATTTTTAATGATAGCATTAGCAGTCCAAATATCTAAGCCTTCGTATATATTTATCTTTGCTTTAAATCTTTCTCTAATTAAGTAAAGAAGAAAATATGATGCTTGGGTAAGTATATCTATTATTTCGTTTTCTCTTATTTCGCTCATAGTAGTAATTCTTACTTTTCTTTCTATATCATCTATCCCATCTAAGTTAAAGTATATTTTCTTAGAGAATTCAGCTTCTAGCAATTTTATAAATTCAAATGCTTTAGTTTCTATAATATCCCCAGATAAATTTTGAGATAAATCTATTTTAGAATTGAGATCAACATATAAATCTCTTATTACTTCTTGTTGCCTTTTGGAAGTTTTAGTTATATCTTCTGGAATTAAAATGGATTCTACAATATCAGATTTAGTCTCTTCTTCCTGGATATTGGTATTTGGGGGTAACTTTATTCCTTCGGCTAATTTTTTTGCTTCATCGGGCATGAAGATTGCAAGTTCGTGTAATATTTGAATGTTTTGATTGTTTTTTTTAGCAAGTTCAAATATTGTCGGTATTAATGTTATATTTGCTGTTAAATCATATATTTGGTTATAAATTTTAAGTGCTGATAAAGAATCTTTAAGTTCTATATATATAGATGCTAATTTTTTCATTATATCTTCTTTTGAAAATCCTTCTAATTTCTCTGCTTCTTCTAAGATTTTAATAGATTCAGTAATTCTTTCCGGGTATAATTCTGATATAGAGATGGCAAGTCCAAGTAAAACGTCTTGTCTTAGATATATGTTATTAAGGTTTTTGTAGTATTCAAATATTTTTATTGAATTTTGTGGTTTAGATGTTTTTAAATGTAGCCAAGCATATTCTATGTTTCTTTCTGGCTCAAGTTCTTTTGATTGTATATTAGATACTATTTCTAATGATTTTCTTAGATTGTTTTTTTCTCGATAGATTTTAGCAAGAATAATTTTTGACATTTCATCGTCTTGTAATTCTTGAAGAATTTTTATTGCTTCTAATTCTAACCCTGCCTTATACATAGACAGTGCTAATAATTTTTTATCTTTTTTAAATTCTGAGTAAAAATATGAAAGAGCAGGATAATTTAATTGTCTCATCATTTGTGCTTCCGTCATGGTTTTTTGTTTTATATCTATCATTCCAGCTAAAATTATTGCCTCATCCAAAAAGATTTCTTTTGAGTCAATTAGAATTTTTTTAATTTTTGTGTATGGAATCATTTTAAGAATTTTTGTGTTAGTAAAAACCATATATGGTGGTTGTGGTTTTTGTTCTATTAGAATTTCTATTTGTGATTGCTGTGGTAAAGAAAAAAAAGTGTTTATATTATCAGTTAGCTTATTTAGTTTTATGGTGAATTTTGAAACTTTTAAAAAATTATTTAAAATTTGATTTATGAATTCTATACGCATCTTATTTAATTTTAACTTTTTAAGTAGAATAATTACAATATGAAAAAAATAATTTTTGCTACTAAAAATAAAGATAAACTTAAAGAAATAAAGAGTTTTTTTTCTGATATTAGAGAAATTGAATGGTTATCTTTTATTGATTTTCCTGATTTCCCTGATGTAGAGGAGGATCAAGCAACTATTGAGGATAATTCTCAAAAAAAGGCGATTACAGTAGCTAAATACTATAACATTCCTGCAGTTTCAGATGATAGTGGGCTTTTTGTTGATAAACTTGGTGGTGAACCAGGAGTTTTTTCTGCAAGATGGGCAGGTAAAGGGTGTAGTTATTTTGATAATAATAAAAAACTTATTGAAAAACTTCATGGAGTTGAGTTTGAGGAAAGAACTGCGACTTTTAAATGTGCTATAACTTTGGCATTTCCAAATGGTCGATTCATTACTAAAGTAGGAGAACTTAAAGGATATATTCTTTATGAAATGAAAGGAACAAATGGTTTTGGATATGATCCTTTGTTTTATGTCCCTAATATGAAGAAAACTTTGGCTGAAATGTCACTTGAAGAAAAAAATACGTTGAGTCACAGATTTCAGGCCTTGTTAAAAATCAAACCATATATAATAAAGATGGTAAAAGAAAGTTATGAATAGTTTAGTTTTTTTATTTTTATTTAATATTGGATTTTTGTTAGCAAATCAGTTTGAGAATTTTTTTGAAACACGTCAGTATATAATACTTTTAAGATATTCATCTACGTATTCTTCCTATAAACTTAATATAGAAAGACTAATAGAAGATAAGAAAAAATATAATTATCTTATTGATATTGCTAAAATAAAAAAATTAAATTCTGAAACTTCTTCTTTTTTAGATAACATTTATAATGTTTATTCTGATTCAATAACTATATCGCAGATATACCAGGTTAAGTTTGAAATAGAGACTTTGAATCGTCTTCTTGATGATATGCAAAACTTTTATAAGAAAAACAAGAAACATGAATATAATAGTATGATATTGCTTGAAAAGATGTTATATAGGCTTGAAATATATTTAAGGGGATTATCTAATAGAATATCTGATTTATGAAGTTTAAAATATTTTACAAGTTTCTTCTTGCCATATCTGTTTTTACGTTATTTCCATTAATATGGCTTGGTACTGGGCTTCTTAAAAAATCAGAAGAAGCTGTTAAAACATCTACTAAAGAAATGCATTTAAATTTAGTTGAGGGTTTTAGAACAAATTTGCTTTCAGATATAGAAAATTATAAAAATATATCAAATTTTATAAATAGATTATTTTCTCAGATTAATGATTGGGGTTTTAGACAATCATTACTTGATAATATTATAAAAACTTATAGTGGAGTTAAAAGTGTATCTATCGCGTCTTCCAAAGGAGAAGAAGTAATTAAAGTTTCATCAGATAAAGAGCAAAATCTTATTAAAATATCATCTTCTACACTTGTAGATGTTATTAGTAATGGTTTTAGTATTCTTTTTGAGTCAAGTTCAGTTAAGTATATTTATTCGCAAATTAGTTACCTCGTGATATTTGAGTTTGAGGGATATTATTTTTATAATAAAATTTTTTTTAAAAACATAGCAAAAGGGAATTTTTTTATTTTCGATAAGACTTATAATTTTAATATTTATCAATATGATTCAGAAATTGGAAAAGAAATTATATCCAATATTATTTCTTCTAAAGAAATAAGTTCTTTTAGTAATTATCAATCTTTAGGTGTTTTTGAGATACCTGTAAATAATGAAGAATATATTGGTGCTATATCTTGTATTAATGAGTTAAAAATTTGTATTGGGTCTGTTCAGAAAAGTTCTGATGCTTATTTATACGTTGATTTAGCTAAAAAGCAAGCATTAGTGATTATATTTCTATCTATTTTTATTTCTCTTATTGGTTCATATTTTCTTTCTAAGATGTTAACAAGTCCATTGCTTCAATTTGTAGAAGCTGCTAAGAAAGTTGCTGATAAGGATTTCGGTGTAAGGGTTAATATAAATACAAATGATGAACTTGAAGATTTAAGAGATACATTCAATATAATGGTTGAAGAGATAGAAAAGTATTCGAAGCTACAGATTGAGAGAATATTAAGAGAAAGAAGAAATGTTGAAGCTGTAATGTATTCAACTGAAGAAGGAATGATTATGGTTGATAAAGCATGGCAGATTCAATTAATTAATAGGAAAGCATTATCTTTGATTAATGCACAAGTTAATGATGAAGGACAAGTAGTTGGAAAAGATTTATACTTATATCTAAATTCTAAGGGGATAAAGGATGCTATTGAACAAATTAAAAATGGTAAAAATAAATTAGAAATTAAACTTGAAAGGTCTGGGGGCTTGGAATATTATAGAATTGAATCAATAGATATAAGAATGAAAAATAGTGATGATTTACTAGGATATTTGATAACTTTTTATGATATCACTTATGATAAACAGCTTGAAAAGATAAAAGATGATTTCTTACATTCAATAACACATGATTTAAGAAATCCAGTTAGCGCCATAAAAGGTTTCTCTGAATTTCTTCTTAAAGAAATTGCAGGCCCAATAAATCAGAATCAAAAGAATATGATTGTTTCGATAGATCGAGCTGCTTTTAGGTTGCTTGGGATGATAAATAATATTTTAGATATAGCTAAAATGGAATCTGGAAAGATGGAATTAGCTCTTAGTAAATTTAATGTTGTTGATGTCATTCATAGATGTGTTGACCTTATGAAAATACTTGGAGATAAGAAGAATATAAATTTTGTAGTAGATACTCCTAATGAAATTTTTATCATGGCTGATATGGGACTTATTGAGAGAGTATATATAAATTTGATAGGTAATTCAATAAAGTTTACTCCACAAGACGGAACAATCACAATTGTTGCGAAAACAGAAGGAGATATGTTTAAATCTTGGGTAGAAGATACAGGTGAAGGAATTCCTCTTGAATATATAGATAAAATATTTGAGAAATTTGAGCAGGTTAAGGGACAAAAAGGTGGTGGGACAGGGCTTGGTCTTACTATATGTAGATATATTGCTGAAGCTCATCTTGGAAAAATTTGGGCGGAATGGAGACCTAATATGGGAGCTAAAATTGTTTTTTCTTTCCCTATAAATCTTACAAAAGATGAATTTGGTAGAATAATAAAGGTTTGATAGAATCTTAATTATGAAAAATTTTATTTATGTTTGTATTGAGTGTATTTATCTGATAGGGGTATTAAATACAGCTGAAGATTTTCAAGTGATTAAAGTAAAACCTGGACAAACATTATGGGAAATATCTCATATTTATCTTAAAGACCCAACTAAATGGGATGAGATAGTTAAATATAACAATCTTCCTAAAGATCCATATCAAATTATAGCTGGGAAAGAACTTAAAATTCCTATAAATCTTATAAAAGAGGAATATAGAGCAGCAAAGTTTGACAGAATTATAGGAGATGTTAGAATAAGACCTGTTGATGAAACTGCTTGGAAATCTGCAAAAGATGTAAAAGATGTCTTTAAAGGTGATACAATTAAAACTGGTTCTGATTCATATGCAGATATTAGATTTTATACTGGACAGTTATTAAATATCTTTGCTAACTCAATGATTGTGATAAAACCTCCAATTAAAGATAAATCAGATATAAGACTTGTCGCAGGACAAATAAAAGCAAAAGACACAAGCATTATAACTGTCTCAGCGAAAATAACTCCAAAAGTTAAAAACACAGAAATAGCAGCAAAAATAAGAGAAGACCTTTCTACTGTTGTTCATGTATATAAAGGAGAGGCTGAGGTTGAAGGGAAAGGTAAAATTGTTACACTTAAAGAAGGTTTTGCTACTGAAGTTAGGTTGAATTCGACCCCTTCTGTTCCTCAAAAAGTTCCAAATATATTAACAGCAAAAATTCCTCCTGTGGATACAATAGTTGATAAAAATGTTATAACTATTAAAGCAGTTTCAAACACTCAACCACCTAAGCAAAATATAGAATTAGACAAAAAGCAGGAAACAAAAGATCTTGAATTGACTGGAAATGTTCAGATTGATCTTACAAAGACTATAAGTGGTTATAGAATTCAAGTTGCTAAAGATAAAGAATTTAACAATATAGTATTTGATAGAAAGTTTGATGTGTTTAAACAATTAGATTTAAAAAATTACCTTTATAGGGGTAAATATTATTTTAGAATATCATATATTGACCTTATAGGTTTCGAGGGTGATTTTTCTCAACCTAAAGAGATTGTTATAGAGTAAATAGTGAATTTAAGAATTTAAATGTTTCCCAAAAGTCCTAAATTTAGTTAGTAAGAAAATCTTTATTATTGTAGGTCTAAATATTAATATTAACTTTTAAAAATGTGATAAAATAAATTTGGATTATATAATCCAAATAATTTGATGAAAAGGAGGGATAACGATGAAGTTGTTTGCTGTTATGATGTTAATGTTTAATCTTAGCAATAATACTTATGCTGAGATTAACTTTGATAAGGGTGTTTCGAGGGAGAGCTTAAATAAAGATATTACAAACATACCTGTTCCAGATGTAAAATATGGAGTTCCTGGAAGTGTTAGATATACTAGGGATTGTGCTAGGTTTAATTTTGGTCCATCTGACAATGAACTTATGAGTGAAAAGGTTAGGCTTAGAAGCGATGAATATAGGACTGAGTGTTATACTACTTATGTTACCGGTCCAAATGGACAGCAAATACCACAGCAGAATTGTTATGAAAGATTATATATGACATATCATAGACAAGCTCAGATAAACCTAAAACCAAGAAAACTTTGGCCTTGGGAGAGGGAGAGCTTTGAAGTGTGTTTAGAAGGTAACTGGATGGATTTGTATGTTATAGAGGCTGGTTATAAATATAAGGTTAAACAAGTTGGCTATAGTGATACACTTTTTGAGCTTTATCCTGAAAGGAAAATTGCAATGAAACCTGACATTGATGGGCTTAATTACGTAGAGTTTACATACAACAAAGATACTAAGAAATACACTTTTATAATTAAAGATAAGTGGTCAAAGGAATATAATGGCGAGAAAGTATATATAAAGATAGAATTGAAGAAAGACAAAGCAAATTGGTTCGATTCATTGATTGGTTATAAAGAATATACTTTTATAGTTTCTAATGAATATAAGATAGAGTTTAGTGAAGATGAGTTGATGAAATATACAAATAACAATGATGATACTATATATAGAAATGATGATAAATTGTTTGAAACTAGAGGCTATTATCTAAAGTGGGGATTTAAGAGAATTGGAGAAATCTCAAAAGATACATACGTAGATAAAGGTGAGACAAATAGAATCCAAAAATAACTCTTATATTGGTTATACTGTAAGATATAGGGGCTTGCTTTAGCAAGCCCCTTTTATTTTTATTTTAAAATTTCAACAATTTTATTCCCAAAATCTTTTGCTGCTTGTGGCCCATTTGCTGTAATTATTTTTGAATCAATTTCGACTGAATTCCCTGTATATATAGCGCCATTTTTAATAAGTTCATCCTTGCCATCAACCCATACAGTAGCCCTCTTATTTTTTAAAATTCCCGCGTGAGCAAGTATTACGGGAGAGATACATATGGCTGCTATTGGTTTTCCAGATATATGAAAATCTGAAAACATTCTTCTTACTTTAGGTGTATCAAGATGTTCTAAAGCGCCAGGACCTCCTACAAGAATAAGTATATCGTAATCATCAGGTTTTATTTCATCAATTGTTATATCTACATCTGCTGTCATTTTAAACTTTCCTTCAGCTTTTCCTTTTGAGGTTGATACTGTTGTTACTTTGATACCATTGTTTTCAAGAATTTTTTTTGGTTCAGAATATTCTTCATCTCTAAAACCTTTAAACGCTATAAAAAATGCTGCTTTCTTCATGGAAACCTCCTTTGAAATAATTATATAATTTTAACAATGGCATCTTACAAAATTATATCGTTTTATGATTATATTTATAAACACTATAGAGTTATAAATTCAGTTATTACTCTTGGTATGGATAATTTATGGCGCAAAAAAGCAGTTAAAATTATTTCTTGCTATATTAAAGATGAGAAAAATACCTACATTCTTGATTGCGCTTGTGGTTGTGGAGATATAACTTTTTATTTGAAAAAGTTTTTTAAAAATTCAAATATAGTTGGTATTGATGGAAATTTAAATATGCTTTCTTTAGCAAAAGAAAAAATTAAAGGGATAACTTTTTTACAAACTCAATGCGAAAGTCTACCTTTTAAAAATGAACATTTTGATGCTGTTATTGTTTCATTCGCTATGCGAAATATTTATTATTCAGGTAATAAAGAAAAGATATTTTTAGAAATATATAGAGTTTTAAAAAAAGGTGGTATTTTGTTTACTCTTGAGACGAGTTATCCTGAAAATGTATTTTTAGGTTTATTATTAAAAATTTATTTAAGTTTTGTTTTTAACTTTTTGTTTATATTTATTAACTCAGATGAAAAAAATGCTTATATATTTCTTAAATCAAGTATTTTGAATTTTAGAGATAAAGATTTTATTGAGAGTATAAACCATTTATTTGAAGTTAAAAGAATCTTATTAATACCTTATATTGTATCCTTGTGTGTTTGTTTTAAAAAATCTTATTAAATTTTCTATGTAAGATAAATAATACATATGATATTAGCAAATGTGGTATAATAGCAATTGACCATGCAGGAATTATTTCTATATCTGCTGCCCTTTTAAATATTGTTATTAAAAACCATATAAAAAGAGAAAATATAATAGCAAATGTTATTGCATAGCCTTTGTATTCAATAAGTGGTGTTTTAAATATAACATATGCTACTAATACAGATAATAGGTTTATAATTATTATCCCTATCCTAAAAGAAATTATGACTTTTTCTTGATTTGTATTTAAAGAAAGATTCTTTAATTTTTTTATGCGTTCAAGTAATTGATAAATTGAGTAAGAGTTTTGGTCTGATATTTCTTCAATAATGAAATATTGTGGAGGCGGCAGTATATTAATTTCGTATGTATTATATGTTTTTGTTTTTATTTGATTGTTAGATTGGGTTATTTCATATCCCTCTTTAATTTGCCATTTTTTTTCTTTTGAATTCCATATTATTTTTTTTGCATATATTTTCTTAGATAATAGGGTATCATGTATATAAGCTTGTTCTATAATGTGGTTGTTTTTTAATTTTCCGTAAAAAATTATATTATTGTAGCTAAAATTAATAAAATCTGAATATTTTAGTTTCTTTTTTACACTCATATACCAAGAAGTAGTCAGATTATCCCCTAAAACTAACAATAAGATACATAAAAATAGTGTTACAAATATAGTATTTTTTAGAAAAATTGTATCAGGATATGATGAACAGTATATTGCTTTATATTGTGAAGTGGTTTTAAAATAATTAAAAACCAAAAGAAATGATATCATTACTATTAATGGCATTAAAAGGTAAAGATAAAAAGGAGAAGTAAAAATTGATTGTTTAAAAACATCAACTGGGTCTATTGCCTTTTTATTTATCATATTTAATCCCTCAAAAAAATTTATAATTAGTATAAATATAAAAACTGAGATTGATGTAGCAGTAAGGTAATATATACTTTTTTTGATTATATATCTATCTATAGTTTTCATTTTTTCCTTAGAATTTTATAATATAACAAAATTCCAAAAATAGAAATAAGTAAGACTGGAATTATTTCAATTTCAGGTTTATATATTTTCTTAAATATTACATTATCACAAATTATATTAACTCCATAATACATTAGTATTACAATAATACTTGCTAAAAAACTAAAGTATTTACTATCTCTTTCAAATATAAACGCAACTGTTAATGCCAGAAATGTTATAAAAAAGAGCGAAATACTTGAAGTTGTTCTTGAAAGAATCTCCTTTTGTATAAGTTTTTTTTCTTTTAAGGATGTGGTAATTTGTTTTTTTAATTGTTCTGTGGATATAAATTTAGGATTAATTGTGTAGTTTTTATTATTAACTTCAAATGGGACAAATGTAAGATATTCATTAAAACTTCCTAAATAAAAAATTTCTGGATTTTTTTGGTTTATATATGATATTTTCCCATTGTTTAGTGATAATAGAATACCTTTGTGTTTAATGGTGGTATATGTTCCTGATTCTGCCTCTATATGTATTATAAAGTCAGCTTTTTTAGTTATATCTATTGGCTGTGCTAAACTTCTTATAATTGATATTTTTCTAAGGGATGAATAGTCAACATCCTTTGATATTATATGTGATGATGATATTTTTTCAAATGAATTTGGTTTTAGGCTTATATTAGTGTTTCTGTTTATCATTGTTCTGATATATTCTCTAGATTTTAATTTTGAGTATGGAATTATTGAATGATTTAAATGATATAAAATAGGGATTGAAATGATTGTTAAAGTAAGAATTTTAGAAATAATATCATAATATGAATATCCACAACACCTTAGCGCAGTAGTTTCTCCTTTTAATGAAAGTTCTCCTGTTGTAAAGAAGGCTGAAAATACTGCTGAAAATACTAAAGAGTTGTTGAATACAGATGGAATAAGATGGATAATTGCCTTAATTATAAGTATAATAGATAATCCTCTTGATATGTCTTTATCATTGATAATTTGGAGAAATGAAAATAAGAAGAAAATTGATATAAATAAAATCAATGATGATATAAAATATCTAAAGTAATATTTTAATATAAGCTTATCAGCCGATTTGATTTTTAAAAAAGGAATCATAAAACAATAACTATTATATATAATTTAATTATGTTATCTGCTTGAGTTTAATTTAAAAATTATGTTACTCATAAAAGTTATAATTTTTTTAATTCTATTTAATAGTTGGTTGCTATCGTTTGACTTTAATGACTTTTTGGATAACATATCAGAATATTCTGATTTATCATTATCATCAACTTCATATATTGATGTTGGCGATATAAAATCATCTCAACCTGAAAACAAAAATATTTTTGATGATATAGATTATTCCATAGATTTCACTCAAAAAAATTGGAATAAGTTTATAAAAAAAATGGAAACTGGGCAAATAGTTGAAGAAAAAAAAGTTGAAGTAGTACAAAATATAGATTTATCTACATCAGTCCCTACACTTGGACCTCAAGTTGAATTTATAGAGAGTGGGACTTCGTTGAATGTTACTGGAAGAAAAGTGATTTCTATTAATTATTCTGGTAAAAAATATATAAATCAACAGACAACTAATATAAGAGAACAATCAACATCAAATTTTGATATAACTCAACAACTTCAAGTTAGAATGCAAGGGAAAATTGGTGACAGAATTACAGTTAATGTGGATTATGATGATACTAAATCTGACAAACAAGACATCTCTCTTATTTATCAAGGCGAACCACAAGATGTTGTTCAAAATATTTCTTTCGGTGATATTGATCTTTCTCTTCCTGCTACAGAATTTGTTTCTTATAATAAACAACTTTTTGGTATAAGAGCTGATTTAAAAAGTGGTGGCTTAAAAACAACAGTTATAGGTTCCAGAACAAAAGGACAAACAAAAACAAGACAGTTTAGAGGTAATACACAATTTAAAACTGTAGATATTCCAGATAGTTCATATATAAGAAGAAAATATTATTCAATAATATTTAGCAGTTATACATCATTTCTTCCTATTAAACCTGGTTCAGAGAAAATATATATAGATCAGCAAACACCAGAACCTGTGGATGGTATTTTGATATCTTCAATTACTGCTGATGATTTAGTTTCATCTGCTATTACTTACACTGGGAAGTTTAGACTTTTGACTAGAGGTATAGATTATACAATTGATTATAACAGGGGTGAAGTAATGTTTTCTAGAAATCTCAACCCACAAGATGTTATTATTATAGATTATCAAAAATTTAATGGAACTTGGCTTAGGGATGAGAACGGAAGTGGTAGGATGAAAATTCTTAAAACATATAATGATATATATATATCTAATCCAACCGAAATGGGATGGAACAATGAAATTAAAACATATTATTCTATTGGGCAAACTAATATTGTTAGAGATAATGGTTTTGGCAATTTCATACTTAAAATTCAAAACTTAAATAGGCAGGAGATTGGGCATATTTTAAATCCAATTCAGAAATATCCAGATACTATAGAAGTAGATTTTGAGCAAGGCATAATAAAATTAAAATCTCCATTTACTTCAGATACAAATCCTTCTTTGCCTGATCCACAAACATATTCTCCGTCTCCTATTACAAAAAGGATAATCCATGTGGAGTACTATTATAGAATAAATACTTTCTTTTTGGAACCAAATATAGTATTCAATTCAGAAATAATAAAAATTGATGGTAAAAAGTTAATTAAAAATCAGGATTATTATATAGATTATGATTCTGGTTTTTTAACTTTTTATAATTCGGAGGATATAAGACCAGATAGTTTAATAGATATTTATTATGAAGTGTCTCCATTTGGTAGTTCAGATCAGACTTTAGTTGGGGGTAGAATTTCATATGATTTTTCAAGATATGTTTCAGCAGGAACTACTCTGCTCTACCAAAGTTCTAGTAAAACTTCAAAAGCTCCTCAAATAACAGATCTCTCTTCAAATATGCTTGTTTACGATGGAGATATTAATATAAAAGATATAAATCTTTTAGGGTTAAGAAGTTCTGTTGGTTTTGAAGTTGCTGGTTCAGTTTTAAATCCAAATGTAAATGGTAATGCAATAATAGACAATATGGAAAGTTCAAAGCAAGAAGATGCCGTGTCTTTTGACAAAAATTATTGGCAGATAGCATCTAATCCTTCTAATGAAATATCTCATGCTAATTCTGTTTACTGGGATACTATTGAAGTAAATAAAAAAGATGTAAATCCTTCATCTCCAGAAAATTCTAAACAGCAAGTTTTAAATATAGATTATGATTTTTCTATTTCAAGTGAAGTTTCTATAGTATATGTTTTCTCAAAAACTGGAATTGATTTTTCTAAAAAAAATTCTATTGAATTAACTTTAAAAGGTGATAATAACTTTAATGGTCCGATTGTTAATATACATTTTGGAGAGATAAATGAAGATTCAGACGGGACAGGAGGAATGACTCTTGTTTGTTCTAATGGTAAAGTTGTATATAATGCTCCGAAAACTGAAGATATAAACTGTGATGGAGTTTTATCCCCAGGTGAGGATAAAGGGTGGTTATATTCTCCAAGTGGACTTGGAAGTAGAAAGTTTGGAGAAAATAATGGTAGAATTGACACGCAAGATTTAGATGGAAATGGGAGACTTGATGCTGGCAATGCTGGTATAGGTGGACATTTTGGGTATTATGGTAATAATTATTTTATCGATATTAGTTCTAATAATACCTTAACGCGTGAAGTGAATTTTGATTCGTGGCATAACTGGATATTTCCTCTTATAATATCTTCGTCAGAAAGTTATAAATGGTCTAATATTAAAGTAGTCAGATTTACATTAAGGAAAGGAACAAATACACCTATTAAAGGTAAAATATCTCTTGCGAAATTATCTGCTGTAGGAAATAGTTGGAATGTTCAGTTTTCGACTTATGCAACAGAAGTAATAAATGTATATACTGTAAATAATCTTGATAATCCAAATTATGTTCCTTTATTTAATGCAGGTGGTATAATTACATCACTTTACAATGAGTTATATGGAAGTGTAAAAGAACAGAAAAGTTCTACTGGTGATTCTAATATTGTGGAACAAGCACTTTCAATAAGTTTTAATAACTGGACTTCTACTTCAACATCATATGTTTATAGAAAATTCTTAACACCTTTCGACATTTCTCAACACAAGGAATTGAGGTTTTTTGTTTATGGAGTAACTCCAAATAATAATGCCAATTTATATATTAAGTTTGGAGATCAGCATAATTATTTTAAAGTGTCTATTCCTGTGGATTTTACTGGATGGAAAGTAATTACTATTAGACAAATTGATAGTAATAATGATGGTGTGGCCGATAATTGGGTATCTTTTGACCCTTCTATAATTATATCCACTTCTGGTAATTTTTCTCTTCAACAAATTTTCCAGATAATGGTTGGGCTTGATATTAAAGATTCGTCTTCTCATAATGTTACAGTTTATCTTAATGATTTATATTTATCAGAACCGATAAAAAAGAAAGGAACAGCAAGAAAAGTTCAAGGTAACTTTGATATACCAGGATTTGCTTCTTTTGGTGGTAAACATAGGTTTATAGATAGAATGTTTCAAACTCCTATTAGTGCTATTACTAATCAAGATTTAGAAGAAAGTTTTGGTTATTTAACTTTATCAAAACCATCATTTTTATCAACTTCATATACTTTTTCAAAAAAGATTACGAATACACCAAATGTCTACAATACTGGTAATAATAATCTTGTAAACCTTTTACAACAGGGGAAGGTTAAAACTGAAGAAGTTACAGCAAAAGGTATTTTTAATCCTGGCATTATACCAAAGGTTGATTTATCTTACTCAAAAACAAGAGTTAATTATTTATTGATAGGTAGGAATGACGATAAAACTAACTATCTTGCTTCAACAAATTTTTCTCCATCTATGAATTTTTTCCTTATTCCTAAAAATGTAAATTTGTTTTATAGCTATGCTAAGAATGATATATCTTATATGTTTCTCTCTATATTGCCACAAGATTATTATAATAGTACTGAGAGAGTTGATTCTTATAGTGGTAAAATGTCTTTTAATATTTTTAACTTTTTAGATTTTTCTCCAAATTATTCTTATTCAAGGACATATGAAAAAAGAAGTTATTACTTAAAAACACCTTTCTCTTATCCTAAAAATATTCAACAGCTTGCGGGATTTTCTTCAAGTATTGGTATATTTAAATGGTTTAGACCTTCTATAAATTATAATATTAATATTAATGAAAATAGCAATATCAGTGTAACTACAGTAACAGTTGGACAATCAAGTAAATTTTTTGGGATTGGAGATATTAAAACAATAAATAGGAACGCTAATGGAAATATAACTTTTAACATAAGTATGTATGATATTGTTCCTAATGTTAAGGGTTTAAGAAGTATGGTAATAACCTCTAATTATCAATTACAAGATGGTGATGTGTGGAATAATGTGGAAAGAAGTTTTGATTCCAAAAAATATTTCTGGATACGTAATAAGTTAAATCCAAAATCATCTTTATCTTTAAGGCAAAGTGCTACTATAAGAGATAGTTATAGCAGTGGAATTAGAATTCAACCTTTTGAGGGATTGAATTTATCTGGTCGTTTAAAACCATTTAATACCTCAAGTATAATTTCAAATTTTACATATTCAAAGCAAGATAGCTATTCATATAATGTCCTTACAAGAACGAGAAATAGAGTTCTTCCTGATTTGATTTTTTCTATATCTCAGGTTGAAGATATTTTTTTATTTTCAAAATGGATGAGGTCCAGCTTAATAAATATAAAATATTCAAATAATATTTCAGAAGTTTCTGGTAGTTCACGAGATAAAACAAGAAATTTTGGATTTGATTTTAGATTTTATTTTATGAATTTTATGAATACATCTATTACATATAATCTTCAAACTGGAGAGAAAAAAGACTTAAGGATAAATCAGATTACAAGCTATACAAAAAGAAAGTCATTTTCTCTACAAGGTTCTTTTGATAAAAATTCATATAGATTTACTCCAAGAATAGATTATTCTAATGATTTTGCAAGATCTACTCTTGGAAGTGTTATTACAAACACAACCATTATAAATCCTTCTCTGCTTGTTAGGACAGATATAAGAGTACCAAAAAAATTTAAATTACCTTTCCTTCAAGAAACTATGTTTGATAACAGAATTATATGGACAACTACTCTTAATTATATATTCAAAAAGTCATCTGTTGCTATCGTCGATAATAATAGGTTATTTACTATGTCTTCTAGTGCTGAAATAGAGGCATCTAAAAATCTTAGATTAAGTTTAAATGCTTCATTACAACGTTTTTGGCATAAGTATTTAACTCAGGAAGATTATATATCATATCAGTTGGGTACAAATATAATACTTCAGTTTTAATTTTGTAAAATTTTTTGTATGGAATTTGTTTATAAATTTGTTGATATAATTTTACATCTTGATAACTATCTAGATATAATTATTTCTTCTTATGGAAACTATTTTTATGTTATTCTTTTCATTATTATCTTTTGTGAAACAGGGCTTGTAATAACTCCTTTTTTACCTGGAGACTCACTCTTATTTGCTTGTGGAGCTTTTGCTGCAAGGGGTAGTATAGAACCATTTATTACTTCATCTATTATATTTTTTGGAGGAGTGTTAGGAGATGGTGTTAATTATCATGTTGGTAAATTTTTAGGTAAAAAAGCTATAGATAGATATCCAAAAATATTTAAAAAAGAATATATTGAAAAAACACATAATTTTTATGAAAAATATGGGGGGAAAACAATTATCATTGCTAGATTTGTCCCAATAGTAAGAACTTTTGCTCCATTTTTAGCTGGTGTTGGATATATGAGTTATTTTAGATTTTTAGTTTATAACGTAGTTGGTGCTTTTTTATGGGTTATTATAGTGTTTGGTGGAGGATATTTCTTCGGAAATATAGAATTTGTTAAAAAAAATTTTTCTATTGTTATAATTACAATAATTATAATATCCATTATGCCAATTATCTTTGAATACTTTAAAACAAAAAAATAGCAAAAAATAGGACCTAAGACCTATTCAATTAAAAGGTCTTAAAAACTTGACATAAATTTTAGTATCTGTTAAAACATATATGGAGGAAATTATGAAAATCCTCTTACAAATATTAGTAACAGGAGTAATGACGATAAAATTAAATGCAGTATCACCTCAAGAGGTTGTTGATAACACAATAAAAAATTTGAAAGCAAGTAAAATGGATAAAAACATTATGACTCAAGCGGAGAAAGATCCTAATTATTATACATTAAAAGATGGAGTTAGAGTTGAAATTAAAGAAATAACTCCACCTGAGAATTTTGAAATTCCTTCTAATATAACAATAAATAAAGGAGTTGAACAATCGTTAGTAATTATCGAAAAAATAGTTAATATTGCTTCTAAAGTATGGGATATGGTAGTAGCAAATAAACCAGCTGTAAATATAGATACTAAGTATGCGGTTGCTCTTCCTTTTGGTGTTTCTGGCCCTTCTGAACTCAGTGGGTGGTCTAAACCTAAGAGTTATTTACTTTCTTTTTATTTTGAAAATTTATACGGTGTAGATGTTATTAAGGTATCATATCAAGTTACTTATGTTTATGGTGGAAGTTATAAAGGTAAAGGTAAATATCTTGCTGCGGTTTGGGCTATACCGGTGAGTGTTGATGTAATGTGGGGTTTTAGTTTTAATATGCAAGCTTTTGTGCCTGATCAAACTGTTGTTAACGTAGGAACATCTCAAAATCCAATAGCTGCTCTACAACTTAAAGTTTCATGGTCAGCTTCAAGTCCATTAAGACAGATTGATGGGACAGGTGTGTATTATATTCAGGGGGATGGATATTTTCAGGAACTTGCTAGCCCCTTTAGGAAATCAAGAGTAAATCTATCAGGAATTAATGAAGATTCTATTAAAAAATAAGGAGGTAAAAGATGAAAAAAATGATATCATTACTGTTGCTTGTATCAATAACGAACGTTTATGCTAAGGATGTAAGAAACGATAAAAAATACTTTACAATAACGGATGTAAAGATTAGCATATTGGAAGAAACTGGTATAAATAAGGGTGGTGGAATACCACTAAATCCTGTACCACCTCCAAGTCAACTACCGAAACCACCTGAGCTTCCTCAATCACCTCTTCCTAATTCAGGTAGTGATCCTTCTCAAATATTGAATAATGTTAATTCTGTAATAGATACTTTAGATAAAATTGTTAACCTTGCACAAAAGATATGGGATATAATAGAGAAAAATCAGCCTGTGGTAAATATAAGTGTGAACTATGCTAATGCTATTCCTTATGGACTTCAACATTGGACCCAGCTTCAAGGTTGGTCTAAACCAAAAACACTTAAATACTCGTTTGTTGCTAAAAATGGTTATGGAGCAGAAGTTGTAAAAGTTGTGTATCAGGTTCATGCAACTTACGGAGGTAATTATCAAGGAAAAGGAAAATTTTTAACTGGAGTTACTGTTGAACCTATAAGCGTAGAAACAGCCTGGGGTTATAAAGTTAGTTTAGTTGCAGAGGTACCCGATTCAACTATAGCAAATGTTGGAACTCATGAAGATCCGATAGCATCAATGAAAGTTCATCTTAGATGGAAAATTCATACTATGATTAAAGACCTCCAACAACAGGCTATATACTATGTAGATGGTACTGGAAAAATTGAGGAGATTGCAAGTCCATTTAAAAAATCAACAGAAATTAAATCTTTAAAGGTAGAACCTGTTGAGATTAAAAAAGATGAAGTTACTCTCCCTGTGGTTGAGAAAATAAAGTCAGCAGATTTTTAAACTTGACATATTAAAAAAATCTGCTATATATAAAATTATAAGGCCTCTCCCCCAATTTTAATAAAGGGAAGTGAGAGGCCTTAAGTATTTTTGTAAAAAAACATTTTTTTCTAAGAAAAATTTATGATATAATTTTAAAAATGAAAAATTTTTATCGTTCTAATAATACTAAGATTGCAGGTGTATGTGGTGGAATAGCAGAGTATTTTAATTTGGATCCTGTAATTATAAGAGTAGTTTTTTTAGCCATGCTTTTTAGTGGAATTTTAACATGGTTTTCTTTGTTTTTATATTTAGCTCTCTGGATATCTTCATCTAAAAAGCAGTAGATTTTGAGTGAGGGAAGTTGGGTTAGATTCCCGCGCTGCCCCGCAACGGTAAAGCCCTTAAAATTTTTAAGGGATGAGCCCGGTCTATCACTCAAAATAATATTCCTTCGAGGGAAGGAGTTAGAAAGCTTTTATATTTTAAAAGCGTCCTTTCCTCAAAGCTTAATAATAAACCTCGAGGGAGGGACAATGAATAAAACTATATTAATACTCTTCATACTAATTCAAAATATATTATCTTACGGCGGCGATAGACCAACGGAAATATATCTATTGCTTTCAAAAAATGTATCAAATTCATATGAATCTCCTATACATAAAATACCTGAAATAGAAGTAATTTCAAATATTGAAAATAATAAAAAAATATCAGATATCATTTCTATTTCTCCTTCTGTTATTATAAAAAATAATACATCTAATTATGGTCTTTCTCTACCTTCGCTGCGCGGTTTTTCCTCAAATCAAACTGTTGTTGTATATGATGGAGTAAAACTTCCAAAAGATATAACATCTACATATGATTTATCAATACTTCCAGATAATGT
>JANZZP010000090.1 GCA_026419335.1 Elusimicrobiales bacterium
TTCTATCATAATAATAACCTTGACCATCATACCCAATAGCTAAAGCAGGTATATAGTACCCACCATCATAAAATCTAAACTTTATCTGCATCTCAGGCTTTACCATCTTAACAGGACTATCAGAACCTATAATTTTATCAACCATAAATGAAGCACCTAAATTTAATTTATTATTGATTATCCCAACGTTCATATATGTCAAAAGCCCGCCACCTGTATAAAATCTACTTTTGAGCTCAAAATTAGCATAATCTATTATACCTGCTGTCGGAATATCTATAAGTGATGTTTCAGGAGTAACTATGAACTCATCTTTTGAAAATAAGCAAAAATTAAAAGTAAAAACTAAAAAGACAGATAGTAAAAAACTCCTTTTTTTCATAAACTCTCCTATAAAGATATTATAACTAAATTTGAAAATTTTTTGAAAATAAAAAAGGGCGGGATAAACCCGCCCTTAATAACCCAACAAATGTGGATTTTTTTACCACCTGTTGAAGTTTCTCTTCTCTCCCCAGCCCCTTCTATTATTTCTTCTATTATTTCCACCTTCAGTCATTGGTCTTGCCTCATTTACTGTGAGTTTTCTACCTTCATACTCAGTACCATTTAGTTTGGTTATTGCCGCAAGAGCCTCATTATCATCTTCCATCTCAACAAAACCAAAGCCCCTGGACCTTCCTGAAAATTTATCTTTGATGACTTTGGCGCTTGTAACTTTTCCATAGGAGGCAAACAATGAGTTCAGCTCATCATCGCCAGTTTTAAAGGGCAATCCGCCCACATATAACTTTTTCATCTAACTACTCCTTAACTAATTACTTTCTTATACCCTTCAAATACCTAATGGAAACCCCACACGTATGTTGAAAGGTATAGAGATATAATAACATTATTTTAAAAATATGTCAAATATTAATTCAATATAACAAAATATTTGATTTGTAAAAAACATAAACGAATATACAATATTAACTTATTCCATAAATATTAAATTTTATAATACTATTTAAAATTATTAAGAAATTTTTCACTTTTTCGTATTTAAAAAATTAACAAAATCTACTCTAATGATTTAGTTAATACGTTTACATTTTTAAAACCAGAAGTTGAAAATATATCTAAAATTTTCACTATGTAACCTAACTCAACATTTTTATCAGATTTTAAAACTATAGTTGTGTTTTTATCTATATTCAAAACCAATTTTTTTAATTTATCTATCTCAGTTTTTTTACCATTAAAATATAATTCATAATTTTTAGTAATTGTTAATTCTATCCCATTAGAGGTAGAATTTCTTGTCTGAGATTCTGGAAGATTTATATTTATTTCCGAATATCTTGAAATTTGATAAGTAAGTATAAAAAAAAGAAGAATATTAAAAACTATATCTATCATCGGTGTTAAATCAAAATGTTTATACCTTCTTTTAGGAATTGTCAATTTCATTTCCATATTCCATTAACCTTTCTTTAAATATAAACATTAAATTTTCAAACCTCTTTTCTAAATAATG
>JANZZP010000022.1 GCA_026419335.1 Elusimicrobiales bacterium
AGCCGCAACAGAGTCAACAATAATCACATCCACTGCATTGCTTCTTACAAGCTTTTCTGCAATTTCTAAAGCCTGTTCTCCATAATCCGGCTGTGATACATAAAGCTCGGAAACATCTACACCTAAGCGCTTTGCAAAATCTGGTGAAAAAGCATGTTCAGCATCAATCATCGCAGCAATCCCACCTTGTTTTTGTGCTTCAGCAGCAATTGTTAAAGCAAGAGTTGTTTTCCCAGAAGCCTCTGGTCCAAAAATTTCTATTACTCTACCACGAGGGACTCCTCCTACACCTAATGCTAAATCAAGAGATAAAATACCTGTGGGTATAACTTCTACTGCAAGTGTCTTTTTCTCACCAAGCTTAACTATTGCTTCTTTACCATATTCTTTTTCAATCTGTGAAATTGCTAAATTTAAAGCTTTAAGTTTTTCTTCTTTTGACATAAAATTTATACCTCCAAATACTAAAAATAGATAAATAATTTAAGCTAAACTAAAAAACTTTATATCTTTCGTTAAAGCTTCAAAGTATCAAACTAATTCTTAAATTTAAAAACTGGTTATGTTTTTAAAAATTGTTGATTAAAAACAACACAAGATGTATTTTTATTTGTAGATTATATCAGTTTTTATGTTTTTTATAAATTATAAAACTTTTTTTCAACTTTTTATAAAACTATTTTTAAAAACTCTATGTATATTAACACCATAAAATACTAGATTAAAACTAAGTTGCATTCTTTAATACTAAATCAACAAATAACTCTACGCTACGTCTCCAAGTAAATTTCTTAACCTGTTCGAATCCTTTTTTTATTAATTGTTGTCTTAAATTTTCATCTGTTAAAACTTTTAAAATTCCATTTGCTATATCCTGGGGATTGTAAGGGTCAACATATACCGCAGCATCACCACATACCTCAGGTAAAGAACCTCTATTTGATACTACTACAGGACAACCACACGCCATTGCTTCAAGCGGTGGAAGCCCAAACCCTTCATGAAGAGTCGGAAAAACAAAACATTTTGCGGTTGTATACAAAATATAAAGATTTTCATTTGGAATATGACCAAGATATATTACATCTTTAGGAAAAACAATTTTAGTGTTAAAATACCCCACTACTATAAGTTTGATTTTATATTTTTGTTTCAAAATTTCATAAGCCTTTATCACACCAGACAAATTTTTAATAGGATGGCTATGTCCTATCGCTAATATAAAATCTCCCTCTATACCATAAAACTTTTTTAAAATCGTTTTTTCATTATTATCTAAATGATAAAATTTTTTTGTATCTACACCTTCATATATTACAAATACTTTATCTTTAGAAATTTTAAAAAGTTTGTTAATTTCTTTTTTTATTGTTTCAGATACACTGACAATTCTATAAGTACTATTTAATATTTTTGGTAAAAACAAATAAGTGTAAAGTTTATATTTATTATCTTTAAATTGTGGGAATAAAAAGGGAACAATACTATGAAGTATAATTATTTGTTTAGTCAAACAAAGTAACATTGCTTCATATTCTGTAAGTGATATTACATAATCATATCGGCATGAATAAAACGGAAATATAAATTGTGTCCAAAACATTCTAAAATAATCTCCAAAAAAAGTTTTTAGCCTTAATTTAATATGTAGTAGCTTAGAATTAATGGTTTGAAAAAATTTAATTTCTTTATCTTCTGAATTATATTTATCTTTAAACAATATATTACTACTTTTTAATCTCGAATGATCAACTTTAAATTTCCACACTCTCTTAATGTTTTCTTTTTTTACATCAATAAAATGTTTTGGACATAAGGTATATACATCAAACTCAATATTAAGCTCAGGCTTACTATACACATATTTTGCAAATTCATTTATAAAGTTTATAATAAAAGTATCAAATCCAGAACCTGCTTTTTTACTAACCCTTATTGCATTAAATGCTATTTTCATATTTTTTTAATCTAGCAATAACTAAAAACATATAACAGAAAAAATTATCACCGAGTAATCTAAACATACTTCGTAGTAGTTTACCATAAAAATTAAATGATAATGTTCCTTTGATAAACAAAAAATCACCAAATATATCTTTACAAACTAAAGGATGAAATATAGATACTGATTTTATTATTTCAAAATTTTGCTGTTGTAAAAGTTTTTCCAGTATTCCTTTTTTGTATTTATACTCTATAAACACTAATTCACCAGTGTCATTTACACCTATAATAGGCCAAAATTCTTTTCTTAAACTTTTCAAAATTTCATAATATTTAAATTTCGATTTTTCTTTATTTATAGATTTTCTACCAGTTATTTTTCTTAAAAAGTTATTATATCTTAATATTTCCACAAAAATTTTTCGTATAGGATAATAAATCATCATAAAATAATTAAAACTCGGAACTATAAAAATTGCTATACTATTATTTTTTAGAACTCTTTTAGCTTCAGCTATTGCTTGTTCTGGCCCTTCAATAAGATGTTCTAAAACACCTATAGAGATATATCCGTCAAAATAATTGTCAGGAAATCTTAAATTTCTTATATCGCCAACTTCAATAGGTATATTAGGGAAAAACTTTTTTGCTATTGCTACACATTCTGGCACTATTTCCACTCCAACAGCTTTATAACCTAAACTATTAAGATAATACACCCAATGTCCAAAACCACACCCCGCCTCTAAAATTTTCCCTTCGTTTGGTAGATATTCCAAAAAATATGGCCTAATCACATCATCTTTACAACAACTTTTAAAAATCTCTTTAATGTCTTTATCTCTATAGTAACTTTTCCACTGTGAAATAATGTCAGATGTAAATAATTCTTCATTCATACATTATTTTCTGGTTCAACTAAAAATCGTTCTAAAACACGAGTTGGCCTACCTTCTCTTAAAGAAATCATAATATTTGATACAACTAAAAGATATCTCAAAACAACTGCCCAAAATGAACCGTAATATTTTTCTACAAATTTAATGGTGTCTTGTTGATAAACTTTACTGACTTTTTTCAATCCTGACTTTTTTACAACACCTCTTAAGTGATGTATAACCTTACCACAACTAAGATAATAAATTTTACCAAGTTTTCTTATCCTCATACAAAAATCATTTTCTGCAAAGTACATCTTAATTTTCCAATCAAACAGCCCAATTTTACTAAAAACTTCTCTTCTTACTAACATATGTGTCAAACCACAATTTTCTATTTCTAAGTTATTACTCCAATCTTTGATGTCTTTATAGTTATAAAAATAATTTATTATTTTTTTTCTAACAGGGAATATTTT
>JANZZP010000054.1 GCA_026419335.1 Elusimicrobiales bacterium
GCTATGATGGAAAAGGAGTCAAATTAATAGAAAATAAAAAAGATTTAGAAAAGGCTATAAAAGATGATTTTATAATAGAAGAAAAGGTAGATATACTAAAAGAGATCTCAGTTATATGTGCAAGAAGTAAAAATGGTGAGATAAAACTCTACCAACCATGCGAAATGATATTTTACAAAAAAGCCAATATCTGTGATATGGTAATCGCACCGGCACAAGTAAGCAAAAAAATATCTGAACATGCTAAAGAAATAGCATATGAAGTAGTAAAAAATATATCAGATGTTGGAATATTTGCTATTGAAATGTTTTTATCTAAAAACCAAAAAATATATGTAAATGAAATTGCTCCGCGCCCCCATAATTCAGGTCACTACACCATTGAAGCATCATCAACTTCTCAATTTGAACAACATATAAGAGCTGTGGTAGGATTGCCTTTAGGAGATACTAAACAGTTATTTAGTGCTGTAATGGTAAATTTAATAGGAAATAAAAAATCTAAAGGTATTCCTTCAATAATAGGCTTAAATAAAGCTTTAAGAATAAAAAATTTAAGTTTTCATTTTTATGGAAAAAATGAAATAAGACCATTCAGAAAAATGGGACATTTCACTATTATAGATAAAGATATAAAAAAAGCATTATCTAAAGCTAAAAAAATTAAGAAAATACTTAAACTAAAAGGAGAATAAAAATGAAAAAAAGTCTAGTTGCTGTTATAATGGGAAGTTACTCTGACTACGAGGTGATGAAAGAAGCTGTAAATACTCTAGATGAACTTAAAATACCATATGAAGTTAGAATTATTTCTGCTCATAGAACTCCTGATGAAATGTATAAATTCGCAAAGGAAGCTCAAAAAAAAGGAATAGAAGTTATAATTGCTGGAGCTGGGGGTTCAGCCCATCTTCCAGGAATGACTGCATCGCTTACCACAACTCCTGTAATAGGAGTTCCTATTAAATCAGCATCTCTAAATGGTTTAGATTCTTTACTTTCAATAGTGCAAATGCCCGGTGGAATTCCTGTTGCTACAGTAGCTATAAATGGAGCTAAAAACGCAGCTCTACTTGCAGCTCAAATACTTTCTATAAAAAACAAAAATATTAAAAAAAATTTAGAAAAATATAGAGAAAAACTAACTAATGAGGTAATAAGAAAAGATTTAGAAATAAGAAAAAGCACAAAATAGCCATTTTTTTGATAAACTTTAATTATGTGCAGAATGTTTTTCATTTCATCAAAAAAAATTATACCTAATCAAAAATTACTCTACTATTTAATAGAATCAGATAAATCATTAGTAAAACAATCTCAAATTAATCAAAAACGTCTTCAAAAGGACGGTTGGGGATTTGGATATATAACAGACAAAACAAAAATAGATAAAAGTCCAAATCCTATATATCAAGAACTTAAACTGCTTAAAAATAAAATAGAAAGTATAGAAACTAGATTGTTTATAACACATATAAGAAGAGCTTCTAATCCAAGAAAACTTAAATTTAATAAATTAATATCATATGAAAACACTCAACCATTTTCCACTTCTGATATTATATTTACACACAACGGCACTTTAAATATTGTAGATGAGATATACGAAAATCTTGGTAAATATAAAAAATTTGTAAAGGGAATAAATGATAGTGAGGTTTTATTCTGGCATGTAATAAAAAATATTGATGCTTATGGAGATATAAAGCACGCAATTTTAGCAGCAAGAAGAGAAATACATACAGTATGGATATCTGTAAAAAAAGAATATAAACAATTTGATGAACCATACACAGGTTTAAATATTTTTTTAACTAATAGTGAAAAATTTTATGCTCTATGTGATTTTAAATTAAAGAAAGAAATTTTTTCACTTATGACTGAAAATTGGGAATATGGTAACTATGCTCTAAAATTTAGCAAACAGGAATTTATAATATCAAGCGAACCACTCGATAACGAAAAATGGGAAAAAATTCCCTACAATTCTATAATTGAATTTGACATAAAAAAGTTTAAATATAATATAAAAAATGCTGGAGAACTGTTATGAGAAATCTTTTATTAATTTTAATATTTGGAGCAAGTATATATTTTTACCTCAACCAGCAGAAAAATAAAGAGACTGAAAAAAAGAAATTACAAGAAATTAAAAAAGAAGAAGTGAAAAATATTGATCCCACACTTCCTGATTATATAATGAGCGAGTATATGTTACAGTTCTCAAAAACTACCATAAATACTTTAAAAAAACTAATCTATGATACAAATGAAAGTGTAAGATTTTCAGCAATAGAACTTCTTTGGCAGTTAAAAGATAGAGATATACCAAAAATTATAAAGGAAGCTTTAGATACAGAAACCGAAGTTGAAATGAAAATTAAACTTTTAGATATGCTATCAAAGGAAAAATCAAAGCTTTCACTATATTTAATAGCTCATGCTTTAAAAAACTATGATAAAGAAGTGAGAATAAAAGCATGTGAAGTTATGGGAGATTTTATTGACAAAGAGACAATAAATCTTCTTACACCAGCACTTAGTGATTATGATGAAGATGTTAAAAAGAAGGCTATTGAATCAGTAAAAAAGGTTAAATCATCTATTGAGCAACATAGAGAACAAAAAGTGAAAGAAATATTTGAACCAAAACCAATTTTTACTGTAGAATGATTCACTTCCAAGATAAAATAATCTGTGGAGTATTAAACATAACACCAGATTCATTCTCTGATGGGGGATTATATTTAGAAGTTGACAATGCTATAAAAAGAGCTATTGAAATGGTAAGTGACGGAGCGAAATGGATTGATGTAGGAGGGCAATCAACAAGACCATACTCTAAACCTGTGCCAGTAGAAATAGAATTAGAAAGAGTAATACCAGTTATAAAAAAACTGAGGGAAATATTACCGCAGTCAATTATCATTTCAATAGATACTTTTTATCCTGAAGTTGCAGTTGAAGCTATAAAAAATGGAATAGATATTATAAATGACATAACAGGATTAAGAAATGAAAAAATGATAGAAGTAATTCTTAAATTCAAGAAACCTGTAGTTATAATGCATATGAAAGGAGAGCCTCAAAATATGCAAATAGAACCTCACTATAGTGATGTAGTTGAAGAAATAAAAGAATTTTTTAAAGAAAAAATAAAATTTCTTTTAAAACGTAAATATGATGATATAATAATAGATCCTGGTATAGGATTTGGTAAAAATCTTGAACATAATATTAAAATATTACAGAATTTATCCTCATTTAAAAAAATTGGATTTCCAATTATGATTGGTACATCTAGAAAATCTTTTATAGGAATGATAACGGGAGAAAAAACTCCTTCTAAAAGAGTAAGTGGAACTATAGCAAGCTGTATTTATGTATATGAATATGCTGATATATTTAGAGTTCATGATACATATGAGCTTGCTCAAGCATTTGCTATTTGGAAAACTCTCAAAACATAAAAAATGTCATCTGTATATTTATCATTAGGTTCTAATTTAGAAGATAGAATAAAAAATATAAAAAAAGCAATTAATTTAATCGCTAAATTTTCAAAAATAAAAAAGATATCTTCATTTTATATTACTCAACCAATGTATTATATTAATCAACCATATTTTATAAATTGTGTTATTGAAATAATCACCTCAATTCCACCAAAAAACTTGCTTGATAAATTACTTAAAATAGAAAACAAACTTGGTAGAAAACGAACTTTTAAAAATAGTCCAAGAACAATAGATATAGATATAATCTATTATGATAACAAGATAATTAAAACGAACTATTTAAAAATACCACATCCAAAAAGACTTGAACGTAATTTTGTTATGATACCATTATATGAGATAAACCCTAAACTAAAAGACCCAGAAACTTCAAATTTAATTCAAGATGAAATAAAAAATTTAAAAAGTAATTATATTATAAAACTCCCCACAGATTATAATGAAATCATTGAATTTTTAAGCTCATTAAAGCCAAGAGCAAAAAAAGATTTTAATACTTTATATATAAAAAAATCATTAAAATTGTTAGGAAATCCACAAAATAAACTTAAAAATATAATACACATAACTGGTTCAGTTGCTAAGACCTCAACAGCATTATACATCGAAAAAATACTTAGAAAATATGGTTTTTCTACTGCATGTTATATAAGCCCTCATATAGAAGATATAAGGGAAAGAATTACAATCAATGGTAAAATGATTTCCAAAAAAGAGTTTACCGATATTTTTATAGATATTATTTCAAAATCAGCATATATACATTCTGTTTTTGAGTATCTGACAATTATTGCTATAAAATATTTTTCATATAAAAATCCTCAATTTTCAATAATTGAAGTTGGCATGGGAGGTTCAAATGACGCTACAAATATATTCAAAAAAACAAAAGCAGTTTTCACCAAAATAACATTAGAACATAAAAAATTTTTAGGTAAGACCATAAAAGAAATAACAAAAAACAAAGCAGGTATAATTAAAAAAAAATCAGATGTATTTGTTTCATCTTTAAATAATAAAATAGTTATAGACACATTAGAAAAGATATGTAAATCAAAAAATGCAAAATTATATATTTCGCCAAATTTTGGGAAAATAGACACCATAAAATATAATTTCAACTTTTCAAAATGGGTGATTGAAAATGTACTAGATAAAAATCTAAATTGTTCATTTTTTCCTTTAAAACTTAAAGCAAGGAAGCAAATTATATTTTATAAAGGGAGAAAGATATTATTAGATGGAGCTCATACACCTATATCCATAAAAATGCTTTTATTAAATATAGATGATAATGAATTTAAGACATGCCTTTGTTCTTTTATGAAAGACAAAAATTATAAAAGATGTATAAAAATTATACTTGAAAAGAATTTTAAAAATATTATAATCACAAAATCACTTTCACCACGAACATTTGAACCAGAAAAACTAGAAATAGATGATAAAAGAATTTTGATAGAAAAAGATTTGAAATTAGCATTGATTAAGGCTATTAGAAAAGGGAATGTGGTTATATGTGGCAGCCTATATCTTTGCGGAGATATAATATCTATTTTGAAAAATAAAAAAAATATACACTTAAATGAACTTATTTAATATCCCTATATTTTCTATATACTGATTTTTCTTTTCTTTCAAAAACAGGCTCTTTCAAAGGAAAATCAAAAGATATAGAAATCAAATGCGTATTTCCAAGTTCTCCCATGGAAGTAAAACCATAATCAACTGATAAAAACTTAATCAAAATACCAAATCCAAAAGAAAAACCTCCAAGATCATTCCTTGTTTTTAAAGTATTAAATCCACCTCTAAGAGAGAAAAAAAAGTTTTCAGCAGTCTTTAAGTTAAGCTCAGAACCAACATTTAGATAATAAATATCATTTTTAGGCCAAACAAAATCAACCGCACATAACAATGAAGGAAACGGATATATAGCAGTACCGATCCTAAATTTCATAGGTATTGGGACTGATTCTTGATCATATCTAAGCCCACTCCCAAGATTATTGATAACAAAAGATAATTTATAAGGAATATATGTAAATTTGTATACATTTATGCCTAAATCAACAGCTGTAGCTTTAGCAGTATTATAGATCTTTGAGCGTATATATTTATATCCTATACCCATAGTAACATCAGTCTCTCTATCAGAAAACTCTGTTATTCCTCTTGAATAGGAGATACCAACAACTACATCTGAAGGTGAGAATCTCCCCAATATATTTTGATCTATATCTGTATGTTCAATAGTTCCTATATCATTTGTAAAAGCTGAAATTCCAACTACACCATCATAAGTAATTCGTTGAGCATAAGACATAAAATTATAATTAATACCTTCGATATATTTTGACCTTGAAAGAAATATAGAAAAATTATTTATTTCCATCAATCCTGCTGGGTTTAAACTTATAGAAGAAGCATCATCTACAACTGAACCTTGAACTCCACCTAAAGCTAAAACTCTTGGATTTATATCAAGATTTAAAAAATCTCCAGATGTAATTCCACGTGCTTTATCATTAAAATATTCTGTCGAATTAATATCTACACAAAAAACAATCAATATTATAAATATAAACTTATTCATCTTTCTATAGCCAATTTTAAGATCTTCTCCCCATATTTAGATTTAATCAAACAAAAATAAATGCCACTTCCAACGAATTGACCTTTTGAATTTTTTCCATCCCAATAAGCGGTACCTGTAGAATCTGCCAAAGTTTCATAAACTTTTACACCAGTTAAAGTATAAAAAGTTAGCTTAGCATCTGAAGGAAGATTTATTATAGTTATATGCCCTTGCCCAGATCTATTAGGATAAAATGGATTTGGAAATGATTTTACACCAGAAAGTGTTGTTGCAGGAGTTATTATAACTAATTGATATATACTAAAATGATTTATATATGAAGTAACTTCTCCACCTATACCAACTCCAACAACATTAGTGTTTACATCAGTTTTTATAGGCAAACATTGTCCTGTCTGTGGATTATAGCGCGCAAGAGATATTTTATTTTTGTTAGATGATATACCATTAGGACCATATGCCTCAGATGTAAAATAATTAAAAGTAAATTTTATAGGTATATAAGGTTGTTCATTAGAATATATACCAAAAGCTATAGTACTTCCGTTAAAAGTATAACCACATGGATTACTTGAACCTACCAATGAATATAATTGAGCAGGAGATAGAGAAGTTATAGCTACAGGTTCTGGTTTAATAAAAGTGCCTTTATAAAATGTCGCAGTCATAGATCTACCATCAGCAAGTATCCCTTTGATTACTGTATCTTCTGTAGGAATTACCTCACCTCCTGTAGAACCACTTGGTGCTCCAACAATTCCAGCAACAATAAACGCAGGTGTTGCTGTTTGCATAGATAGCGTTTCAACTCCTTCCATATTTCTTGCAGTAACATCAAAATAATAAGTTGTATTAAACCAAAGACCAGTAATAAGATAATTATTACTAGTATATCCAATTCCAAATGGGACAGGTGTGGAAATATATGGAGATTCAAATGTAACACTCGTAGCTCTTACTTGATATATCGTATATGGTGGATTATCTTCTGTCTCCCAATTAACCCTAACACCTCTAATAGACACAGAACTAACATATACCCTTGGCGGTGGTTGAGCTAATGTATATTTAGAACCAAGATTAGCTGCTACTGGATTCATTATACCATCTCTATTTATAGCATACACCCTTGCATAATATCTAGTGTTTGGTTTAAGATCAGTAACAGTATATGAAACATATGGAAATATTATTGATTCAGAATAAGCATCATAATTTTTAACATCAAAAAATTTTTCATCAAGAGCAACTTCCAATTTATATAAAGTAGAAGTTGAATTTCCATTTGAGTCCCAGGTAATTTTTAAACTTCCAGTAGTAATCTCACTAAAAACATTGGGATATGCTGGCTTTGGTTCACTTGCAAGTGTATGAATAATAGGAGAAACAGAAAACGGCCCATAGACTATATTAACACCATCAATCTTAAATGATCTAACTTTTACTTGATATGGTGAATTTGTATTAAGGTTAATCCAACTATAATAGGTATAGGGAGTAGTTGTTATTAAAACAGAAACATCAATAGTAGACCTAAATATTGGATCATTAGGATCTTCTATTATTTTATAATCATATATTTCATATCCATCAGCCCCACCCGCTGGATTCCACATCCATTTTATTGTATCTGTAGCAAGTGGAAGGCCATTTAATCCAACAATATTACCAACAGTGATTGTTGATACAGGATTACCTAAAGTTGAAGAACCCGGAGTTTGCGTATCATAAAGTGTTGGTATACCATCACCATTTCTTGCTTTCACTCTAAAATAATATCTCCAATTTGGTTGAAGATTTCTTATTGTTGCCTTCGTATCAGTATAGTTATTAGCAAAATTTATAGCTATAGAATATGTATTAAAAAGATTATCAGTAGAAACTTCAACTTGATAAGATGTATATTTTGAATTATTACCATTTCCATCCCATTCAAGAGAAACTGTATCAAAACTTGCATGTGTTATTTTCAAATCTTTTGGGGGATTTGCTAAAGTATGTAGGGTGCTTATAGCAACAGCCCACGTCTTTTTATCAGAAAAACCACCTATATTATAACACCCTACTTTAAGTGAAGAAGGTGTATTTGGTAATAATCCAGTAAGAGTAAACGTTGTAATAGCAGTTTGAGGGGTTGGAAATGCAAGGGTAGAAATAAAAATATCAGATGATGAAAAAACAGCAAAGCCATTTGCAACAGTACCAGCAGATATGTTTTGTAAATTCCATCTCCAACTCATAGATGTATACCAAACTTCATTAACTGTCGGCGTTGATATAACACATTGAGGGCGTGGCGTTGAAATTTGAATAATAAAACCATCTGAGCAATTAGATTCAACACATACATGGAGATAATACCATCCATAGGGAACTTTATTTCTATCCAATACTCTTACTGAAATAGTAGAAAGAGTTACAGTCCAAGAAGAATTATAAGTAGTTACATAAAGCATAGTAGAAAAATTAACTGTATAATCTCCATTCAACGATGTTAAGATAATATAAGGTTTTGAAAAATCGCTATGTCTTGCACTACTTCCGCTTCCACCCGCCTCAACAAGTGAATGAAGATTTGAATAAGTTGAACGTATAATTAACCAATTCCCATTATCTGATATGTACGTTGCACTAGATATAAAAGGTTTTCTTGGAACCATAGAAGATAAGGATTCCTGATCTGGGAGAACAAAGGAATAATATGCCGCTTCTGTTTTATCAAGATAATTATTTCTACCATCAAAACCACCAACTGATACAATATAATTATTTTTTGAAAGCACAACTCCAGTTCCAATCTTACGTTCTGTCTTACCAAACCAAGTTAAATGTAACACATCAGAATTAAGTTTTTCTGGAACGGATTTAACAACACTTCTAAAATCAATACTTTCACCACCCACATAGACAACAGTTTTATCTGGTAGTAAAACAGCTTTATGATTAGCTCTTCCAATATAGACATCATTATCTTTATCTTCCCTAGGTCTTAAAAAAACAAAAGATAATTCCCGCCATCTACTACCAAGCGGCATGGAAGGATTGTATACTTCCATCGTATTGACTACATTGTTATTATTGCTACCGCCAAATACAACAACAACTCCGTTATCCAAAAGAGTTGCTGTATGTGATTTTCTTCGATATCCCATCGAATCAGTTGATGAAAAAGTTCTCGTTAAAACATTAAATATTTCACAACTATTTAAAACACTACCACTACCATTAATACCACCAGTGATTAAAACAGTTCCATTAGGTAAAAGAGTCGCTGTGTGTTCACTCCTTGGGACACTCATATTTCCAATTTCAATAAACACATTTGCAGTAGTAATAAATAACTCTGCAGAAGAAAGATAAGTGTTTGAACTAGCCCCACCTGTAAATAAAACATTTCCATCTGGAAGCAATGTTGCTGTATGAAGGAGTCGTGGTTTATTTAATGAAGATGTCTTAACAGTTTTTCTTACATCTGGATAAAATATTTCCGCATCGTTAAGCGCTGCAGATTCATTTATTCTTCCAGAGGTACCACCAGCAAGAAGAACAGTACCATTAGGTAAAAGAGTTGCTGTATGATATGCTCTTGCTATACTCATTGTAGCAACAATAACCCATTCACCATAAATTTCATTAAACATCTCACAATTACTAAGAGTTTTTTCTCCATCCGTACCACCACAAGCAAGAATAGAGCCATCATTTAAAACATTCAAAGTATGAAATGCTCTTTTATTTTTCATTGGTGGAAGCAAATGCCAATTAGAAGAATGATAACTTGAATAATCTCTAATAACAGAATAAGGAGATGTTATAATTGATGTCCTACTACAGTTTGAAGGGTTTTCTTCACAGTTTTCACCTCCATATATAGTTATACTCCCACTTCTGCGAAGTATAGTAGAATGATTCAAAGAAGGCGAAAATGATATTCCAGTAAGTTCATCATCATTAAGATACACTTGATTTTTTTGAGGGTAATACCTTACAAGATTTGAAAACAAAGCATCTCTTACAACTATCGTTGAAGGATCTACTGAAAAAGCAGTATCTGATATAAAATTTATTCTGTTAACCGTATAAGAAATACTAAAATTTATATTTGAAAAACTCCCGCTTATATTTCTAGGAAAAGTCAATGCAGTAGTAGTAGTATTTTCAACACTACCTTGAATCTGAGCAAAAGCTACAGATACATTTACTTTACCATCTAGTCCTATAGAAACCCCAGTTATCTCTCCCCTTCCATCAGTAAAATCAGCCCTAAGCATATTATCACTATAAGAAGCAGAAATTAGAGTTACCGTTGCCCCAATTATATTAGCTCCCCAATATTCTTGAGGCATAATAAATGATAATGTTATTGTTGCTGTCGATGTATTTAAAAGATTAGTTTTAGTTCCACTTGATAAAGAAGCTCCTGAAATCTGTAGCCTTGCACTTCCATTACCATCATCACTCCTTTGAGATAACAGTGGTAAAAACAAAGCATAAGCTCCTGAACCTGGTCCCTGTAAAGGAACCTCAACTTGTTCAAGCCAACCGTAACCAATATCACTATTCCCACCTACAAAAACTGTATCTAAAGTTACTGTTGTTTTTTGAAGGTATACGTATGAAGAAGAAAGCTGAGCTGTTGGAGAACCATCAACTTTAGGAGGTATAAACCAATCAGCGTTAATAAGTCTACCAGTTATATATCTAGATAATCTTATTTGTGGTAATTCTATCATTATATTAGTTGATGTAATAGATGCTCTCCTGGTTCCAGTTGCAACTATAACCTCAGGATTTGAAAGTAAAATATATGAACCCTCTGAAGCTGTAACCTGAGGAGCTATATAAGTAACAGGGATATTCCCTCTTCCACCAACAACATAAACACTTCCATCATTAAGAAGCAAACTTGAATGATTTGCCATTCTATAAGGAAAGAGATCTGATATCCCGCTATCATAGCTACCAGTATTTACCTGAGAAAACCCAATTGGTGCTCTTGCTCCATTTGCATCAAACATCTCAACCACGTCAACATAACCATAAGTATATTGTCCTTGTAATTGCTGCACAAAAAAACTATCCTTAGAAAAAACTTCCGGAGATGTTATATTCCCATTATATCCACCAATAATAATGGTATATCCATTTGCAAGAGTAACAGCAGTATGAGAACTCCTTCCAACTATAAGCGAAGGACCAGGAGTCATAGAATTTGTTGTTGGATCGTAAAGTTCAGTGGTTATGTGATATATATCTGGTCTTTGAAATCCACCTGTAAAAAAAACTTTACCGTTTGGGAGAAGATTTGCAGCATGTCCTTCTCTCCGTGAAGTTAAGGTAGGACCTATTTTAAATTGATTTGAAGATGTTATAAATATTTCACATGAATCAAGAGTATTTGTATTATTGTTAGTACCACCACATATTAACACATTGCCAGCGTCAGGACCTCTGGTTAAAAGTGTTGCTGTATGATTTGCTCGTGCATACAACATTGTTAATGTAGTTCGTGAAGTTGAGTTTATAACATTATAGTCAAGCGTAATTATATCTGCTGTGTTTTGTGGTGTTCCGCTGGTATTATATCCACCTGCTACTAAAATCCTTCCATCAGGAAGTAAAGTCATAGTATGCGCATATCTTGATGTAGAAAGAATATTTGGATAATAATATACAGGAGTAGTTACTGACACACCATATTCTTCAGAATATAGAACATAACAGTCGTCGTTTAAATTTGAGTTTTGATGTCTACCACCACAAATAAGAATGTTAGAATTTGGCAACAAAACTAATCTAGATTCACTGGAAGCATTAAGAAATGTACTTAGATAATTAATCACTATTAAATATAAGAAAATGTATGTGCAAAATATTCTCATTCTACTTTATCTCAAATATTGAATACTTACCATCATTACTTTTTTTAGCTTTCGGATCAAGAATCCTTTTCCCATCTACAATAAAATAATATTTATATATACCTCTATCTTTTATAACAAGTTCTTCTTCCCATATCCCAAAATCAGCTTTCTTCATATCTCTTTCTTTCCAAGCATAAAAACTTCCAGAAAGTTTTACTTTTTTTGCTTTTTTGTTTTCATATCTTAAAATTATCCTATAAAAATTCTGTTGATTTTGTTGTGATGTCAAAGATGTATCATTTTGCTCCCTATTAGTTTCTTTTTGAAAATTATCTAAATTTTGAGTACTATTATTATCTTTAGATGAATTTTCTAACTGCTGTTGTTGGTTCATCTCATTAATCATTATAGATTGATTCTCGACACGATTAGGAGCATGAGTTTGGTAAAGATATAAATTTATTTTATTGTAAATCTTTTTAACAGAAAACAATAAAATAGCCACACTAACTGTTATAATAAAAGCATGTTTTCCACTCATTATAATGCTCTCACAAACACCTTTAACAAATTATAACAAAATTATACTTACTATGCAAACAAATTGGAAAAAAGAGCGGGCGATGGGAATCGAACCCACGTCTAAAGCTTGGGAAGCTTTCGTTCTACCATTGAACTACGCCCGCATATTTAATCAAGAGAACTATAGTAATTCTATCAAATTTTTCAATCTTTTTTTATAAGATTAATAAATTCAGATCTAATCTTCTGATCCTTCTCAAAAACCCCCAACATCGAACTAGTTATAGCAATAGAGGAAGTATTCTTTACTCCTCTTGAAGTCATACACATATGTTGCGCTTCAACAACAACACCAACACCTTTAGGTTTAAGCTTTTCATAAAGTATTTTTGATATCTGAACAGTTAATCTTTCTTGAAGTTGAAGTCGTCTTGAAAATACCTCAACAACTCGAGGTATTTTTGAAAGTCCAATTATCATACCATTAGGTATATACGCTATATGAATTTTGCCAAAGAATGGTAAAATATGATGTTCACACATTGAATAAAAGTTGATATCTTTTACTATTACCATTTCTTTATAATCAACTCTAAAAAATGCTCCATTTAAAACCTCATCAACATTCATTTTATAACCAGAAAAAAGCTCATTAAAAGCAGAAGAAACCCTTTTTGGAGTTTTTTTTAATCCTTCTCTTTTTAAATCTTCACCTATTTTTTTTAAAATTTCTTGAACTTCACTTTCAATATTCATAATTTTATTTTATCATAAATTTTATATATTCCCTAAAGTCCCATTCTCAAAAAAGCCTAATGCACCTTACTAAATAAACAAGTGGATGATAATATATAAAAGGAGGTGAATGTATGTTTAAAAATATATTTATAACTTCATGCTTAATTATGATGATTACTATTCAGTCATATTCAGAAACTAATTTAAAAGATCCAAACAAAGTAATTGAAAAACTCGCAGAAATGGATTCTTTAATCGATAAAATGATTATAGAAGGCAATATAGAACAACAAAAACTGAACATACAATTAATTAGAAATGATTTAGAGAAAATATTTTTAAACAAAGTAAACCTAACCAAGCAACAAGCAAAAATTATATGGATGTATAGTGGGAAAATATATTTAAAAGTTAAAAGACATTTATCTATACAAAATGATAACTTTAGATTTGCACCATCTGATAATGATTATATTAGCATAACAGCTGAACTTAAAAAAAATTTTGCTATATCTAAATGGATATATTTAGCACATAAAAGTAAAGATTCAAAATGATAAATTTTTACCTAATGATTTTATATATGAAACAGCTTGAGTACGGTTTTTAATTTTTCCATCAAGTTGTAAATGTATCAATTTCCTTTTTATCCTACCTATTTGAGGACCAGATGGTAAAGAAAGTATATTCATAATTTCATTACCATTTAACAATGATTTTATATGAGAAGATTCTAAAAATTTAGAATAATTTTTAAAAATAAAATTAACAACCTGGATAAATCTTAATGTTTTTTGTATACCAGTTGTAGGGAGTTTTTTTATAATTGGATAAGGACTTTTTTTGGTTTCATTTATTATCTTGTCAAACCTTAGATTTTTTATATGACTTGAATAATCAGCCCATGAAAGAACTAACAAACCTAGAGTATATTCTCTAAGGTCATAAAACACTCTAGATATTGCTTTTCTTGTTATTGGGTCGTTACAAGCTATTGAACCTATTCTTAAATGGTTTTTAATAAGATTATAAACATATTTTATATCTTTATTGGAAAACTTAAACTCATAAAGAATTTTTTGGGTAATTTCGCTACCAAGATTTTCATGCCCAAAAAACCTAAGTCTATTTTCTCTAAAGGCAGCAGTGTGAGGTTTTGCAATATCATGGAACAAACCTGCTATCTTAATCAAATACATTTCCTCATATAATTTAGGATAAAACTTTTTAGGCAAAAGAGAATATTTTTTTATATTTTTGAAAAACAAATCTAATTTTTCAACTACATTTAATGTATGTCTTAATACGCCACCTTTGCCGTAATATATCGTAGCACAATTGATTTGTTTTTCAAATTCCGGGAAAATAACAAACAACACTCCGGTATCAATCATAAACTTTACAGAAATAAAAAAATTATTAGAAGATGCCATTTTTACTATTTCTTCTTTTATTCGTTCTTTTGCAACATTACTTAAAAGAAATTTCTTTTCATTTATAAGTTTTTCTGTTTGAGGTAAAATTTTAAAATCAAATTGTGACAAAAATCTTATTGCTCTCATTATTCTTAAAGGGTCATCATCAAACACCTCAGGATTTATATGTCGTATCCAACCTTTTTTTAAATCAGATATACCTTTTCTTGTTATATCAATAATTCTGTTATGACTAAAATTAATTTTATAAGCATTTTTATTAATTTTAATATCAACATCTTCTAACTTAACCGCAAGAGTATTTATTGTAAAATCTCTCCTTAATATATCATGTTCAATATTGTTAATTTTTGATATATCTAAAGTAAGATTATTAATAGAAACACGCCATATTCCACGTTTTTCATCAAGTGGAAAAACTGGATAAATAGATGACAACTTTTTTAATATCAAATTGAATTCTTCATTACTACATATACATATTATGTCTATATCAGTAACCTCTCTACCAATAATAACATCTCTTATACATCCACCAACAACATAAGAATTTTCAAATAATATTTTCTTGAACATAAATAAATTTTATCAATTTTAAAAAACTGATATCATTAGAATTTAAAATAATATATGAAGCTAAGTTTTAATTTTAGGGTCAAGTATATCCCTAGCAGATTCTCCAACAAGATTAAATCCAAAAACAAAAAAGAATATAAATAAAGAAGGAATTACTACTGTATGAGCATAAGATAATGGATTAGAAAAACTTGATACTATCCAATTCCTCGACATAGATATCATCTGTCCCCAATCAGCATATCCAGGAGGACTCCCTATACCAAGAAAACTTAAAGAGGAAGCTAAAAGAACTACATTAGCAATGTCCAGTGATGCCATAATTATTATAGGATATATCGAATTTGGTAAAATATGTTTTCTAAAAATCCAAAATGTATTTCCACCAGAAATTTTCGAATAAATAACATAATCTGAATTTCTTATTTTAAGGACTTCACTTCTAAACATTCTTGCATATGAAGGCCACCAAACACATGTTACAGCAACTACTACATTTTCAATCCCTGGTCCTAAAACTACTGCTACAATCATTGCTAAGACAAGAGATGGAATCGATAAAATTATATCAGTAAATCTCATTATAATTTCGTCAATGACACCGCCATAATATCCACTTATCCCACCTAAAATTATTCCTATTAAAAATGAAATTACAACCACAGCAATGCTTATTTTAAAAGCGAGTCTTGTTCCCCAAACCATAGCATAAAATATATCATACTGGTTTTGTGTAGTTCCAAATAAATATTTTGAAGATGGCTTTTGAGGTTTAATTTCAAAGCCATGTTGTTTAACGATATAAGGATCTGATTCTTTATATGGAGGAGCAATAATTGGAGATATAACAGCTATTAAAACATATAAAATTATTATACTTACACCAAACTTTGCTGATTTATGTGAAAATATTTTTTCAATAAAATTATTCATATCTTATTCTTGGATCAACAATAATATATAATATATCTATTATTAAATTTCCTATTATAAAAAATGCTGAAACTACAATAGAAAAACCCATCAAACCACCTATATCTAGTTGCCACGCTGATTTAACTCCCCAACTCCCAATACCTGGCCAATCAAATATAGTCTCTGTTATAACAACCCCACCTAAAAGTCTTATAAATTGTAACCCCCCAATAGTTATTTGTGGTATGAGAATATTTTTTCTTATATGTTTTGAAACTATATAATCATAATTTAATCCCTTAGCTCTAAGCATCTTTACATAATCTTTTCCAAGTTCTTCGATTGCAGAAGAACGAGTTATTTTTATAAATACAGCAGAAGTTCCTATAAATATAGCAGACACTGGTCCTAATAAATGCAACAAAGAATCTAAAAAAACTCGTGGATTAAGATTAATAATACTATCTATTAACATAAAGCCGCTATATCTAACAAATTCTCCTGTGGATATAAGAATTTCTGTATCAAGAGAATAACGTTGTGGTTTAAAAATTCCAAATATTCCATAAAATATATATAAAATAATTATTCCTATAACAAAAGAAGGCATAGAGTAAAAAAAAGTACTTAAAAACTGAATCATCTTGTCAAAAAAAGTGTTTCTTTTAAAAGCACTTCTCAAACCTAAAAAGTTTCCAATTAAGAATATAGGTATAATAGCAAATATTGCAAGCTCACATGTTGCCGGAAGATATAATTTTATAGCATCAATAACATTCATCTTTGCTGAATTAGAATATCCTAAATCACCAGAAAGGGTTTTGGAAACCCAAGAAACATATCTTTTAAAAATTCCCTTATCTAGATTATACTTCTTAATTATCTCTTCAACTTCTTCCCTTGTTAATTCTTTATCAGTAGATGCATAACTTGTTGCAAGAATAGACGGAGGAAGCATATTTATAGCAAAAAAAATTACAAAACTTATTCCAATAAAAGTTAAAGGTATGAAAATAATTTTTTTAACTATATATCTTTTCATCAATTAATTCCTTATATCTTAAACATTTTACTCTTTGTTTATTATCAATACTGAAAAAAACATCTGAATAATCTTTACATATATCGGAAATATAAAAACACTGGGAAGCAAAGGGGCAAGCTGAGTCCAATATTTTTTTATCAATTTTTAGGTTAGATGTACTTTTCTTGCCTATATAAAGAATAGATGATATTAAAAGCTTAGTATATGGGTGAAGAGGATTTTCAATAATTTTCTCTGTAACTCCCTCTTCAACAATATGGCCATTTAATAAAACTACAATTCTATCTGTCAAATAATAAACAGAAGATATATCATGTGAAACAAATATAAGAGTAAATTTATGCCTTTTATAAATATTATCAATTAGATTTAAAATTTGTGCAGCGAGTGAAATATCTAAACTAGATATTGGTTCATCACATATTAACACATCAGGTTTAATAATAATAGCTCTTGCTATAGATACTCTTTGTCTCTGCCCACCAGAAAGCTCATGAGGATATTTATTCCCAACTTCGGGAACAAGTCCAACTTCTTTCATAACACCATCAAACATATTTTTTGCTTGGTTTTTATCCTTAATATTGTTTATAAAAAGAGGTTCTGTTACTATATCAAAAACTTTCATTCTTGGATTTAAACTGGATGAAGGATCTTGAAATATAAACTGTATTCTACTTTTAGAATCAACCCAATTAACCTCTCCAATAAAGTTTTTTTCAATACCAGCTATTACTCTACATAATGTAGTTTTGCCACTACCTGACTGACCAACTACTCCAACTTTTTCTCCATTTTCAAATTTTAAATTTATATTTTTAAGTGCAAAAAAACTTTTATATTTAACACTAAGATTTTTTATCTCAATCATAGTTAATTATTTAATCCAGCAATAATAATATCCTCCCTTCCTAATTTTTTTTGGAGGTTTTAACTTACATTTATCTTGACCATACGGACACCGACCATAAAACCTACAACCATTTGGCCATTTATTTATTTCTGGTGGAATTCCTTCTATTGGCTTTATTTGTCGTTTAAATCCAAGTTTTACAACTGAGCTAAGCAAAGCTTCAGTATATGGATGTTGTGGATTTTCAATAACACAAGATGTTTCTCCTTCCTCAACAATCTGTCCAAGATACATGACATATACATATTCTGAATAATTATAAACAACACTAATATTATGTGAAATAAGAATTACAGAAAGATTCTTTTCATGACTTAATTTTTTTATAAGTTCTAATATTTCAAGCTGAGTTACAACATCAAGTGATGTTGTTGGTTCATCAGCAATTATAAGTTTAGGAATTGTTAAAAGCGCCATCGCAATAAGAATTCTTTGGCGCTGCCCACCAGAAAAATTATGTGGATAATTATTTATCTTTGCAGGATTAATTCCAACTTCACTTAAAACTTTCAAAGAAAGTTCTTTTGCTTTAGCATAGTCTGCTAAATTATGATGTAATAATATTTCTACCATTTGTGATTCAATAGTAAACACAGGGTCGAGAGCAGTCATCGGTTCTTGAAAAATATAACATATATCCTTACCTCTTATTTTTGTTAAATCTCTTTCAGACAAATCAAGAATTTTTATTGAATCAAAAATAATTTCTCCTGACTCAATACACATAGAATCAGGTAACAATTTAACTACTGAAAGAAATGTTATCGTTTTACCACTACCTGATTCTCCAACAACAGCAGTAATCTTACCTTTTAAAGCTTCAATTGAAATGGAATCTATTACTTTATATTTAGATTCTCCATATTTTAAATTAATAACAAGATCTTTAATACTCAAAATACTATTCATTTTTTAGAGGAATCTAAAATTATAGTTACAGGACCATCATTATATATTTCAACAAGCATATCTGCTTGAAATATACCTGTTTTTACTTTCTCATAATTATATTGTTTTTTAAATATATTTACAAATTCTTCATAATACTTATATGCTATCTCCTTATCCATTGCTAAGCCAAAATCAGGTCTTCTACCTTTTGAAGCATCACCAAGAAGTGTAAACTGTGACACTAATAAAACTTCACCACTAATATCTTTTAAAGATAAATCAAATTTACCTTGAGAGTTTTCAAATATTCTAAGATTTATAACCTTATTAACCATCCATACAAGATCTTCAACTTGATCAAACTTAGATATTCCACATAAAATAACAAGCCCTTCACCTATTTCACAATAACTAGAATTTTTTATCAAAACTTTTCCCTTTTTAACTCGCTGAACAACACATATCATTCGATTTTAAAAACCCCTTAACTATTTAAATATTTAAAAATATTATTTTATTCTTCGAAAATTTCAACGTTTGCTCTGGGAACTTTAACCCTAGTAGCATCTTCAAGTTCAACTTCAAGTATTCTAACTTTACTTTCAGTGTCAATCTCGGTTGGTTCGGGAGGAAGTTGAGTAACTTTACCAATCTTTCCAAAAAAAGGTTCTCTTATTATCCTTACACGGTCTCCTATTTCCATCCATGTTCTCATCTCATCCTTTCTCTTAACATCCATATTTTTAGGTACCCCAGCAATAATTATTTCAGGTCTCATAACACCAGCTCTAATTTGTGTTGCACCAGAAACAGATGCTTTATCTCCTTCTCTTGCTTTAAGAAGTTTAAAGGTATAGGTTGCCATAGGTATTTGCCCAAATCCTTCAGTAACAACAATAGTTATTCCAATTTGTTCAGTACCGGTAACAGCAACACCTATATCATATCCTAACAGTTGTCTAAGATCTTTATCATGTATACCACCCACAACTATAGCTGAAACTCCAACTTTAATCGCTTTTTTTATTGTCTCTAAACCTGCATGCCGCCCACCAATAATTATTTTTCCTTTATCTGTTTCATGAATATGTTCTGGTAATAATTCTTCATCCGGAGTATCAACTGCTATTCGTATCTGTCCATTTGTTTCTCCACCTATACCAAATATTCCTTGTATAAAGGTTCCTTCAGTTTCTATTTCAACTCCAAAATTCTCTTCAACATTTATGATTGTTCCTTTTATATAAGCTTTTAACGGAAGTATTTTTGGAGGCTCCCTAAACAAAACCTGACCAGTTATATCTGATATTGAATCTATTTTCCCTGTAATAGGTGATTCAACTGAAGACCTTAAAAATTTGATAAATGATTTGGTTTCAGCAACAATCTCACCTTTTTTCACTTCATCCCCTTCTCTTTTAAGCATATAACTTTTCAATTCGGAAGGTTCAACTCCAAGTCTATTAGCTACATTAACTGAGTACACCTTACCTGGAAGCTCAGCTTCCGCAACAATATCATTAGCATCTATTTCTTCACCAACTTTAACAAGCACTTTCCCCGGTATGGGTAAAAGTCTTTTTTTTCTTACTAAAGTAAGTGGTACAACTTTAAGTCCTGGAGTATATGCATGAGCCATCTATATCCTCCTTAATTATTTATTTGGATACATGTTTATTTTCGTAAACCATTTTTCAAGCATTTCAACTCTTTTTGATTCAGATTTTGGTAACTCAAATGGCCTACCTCTACCATCAAAAAGAATTCCACCAACACCACCTTGAATATCTGCTTTAAGTTTTGCATTTTTCCCTACTCCAACATCAAATCCTTTTGTTGGTTTAAGAATTATTTCTGCTTTTTCTTCTTTAAGTTCAACAATATAAACATCACCAAATCTCAAATCTCCTGATTGAGTTTTCCCAGAATCTGTTTTAATCTCCCACTCAAGAATAAGTTCACCTTCTTTTGCTAAACCGTTTGGGGCAATACAAGTACCAAGTTTTATAAGACAATCATTATAAAAAACATCAAGCGCTGCCTTTTCGCTTATTTGTGAAAGGACTCCAAGATGAGGCATCATAAATATTGAATCCACAGCTAGCATAGTAACGCCTTCAAGTTGATAAGAATCAGTCATAAGCATCATAGACTGAACTCTTCTTGGAGAGTGAGCTAAAACCCCACCAGAACCAATTACATAATTCAATCTCATCATGTTTATAAGAGATTGACCTGTAGAAGTTTGTTCAAAAGCATCTGATATACTTCTTTCCTGTTGTACACCTTTAAGTCCAACAGCAAGCAATTTATGTTGTTCTAAGGCAAGTCTTAAAGCTTCTCTTGCTACAGCATGTTCTATCATTAAATCTTCAATAGTTTGAGGAATAGTAGTAGGTCTTATCATTTTATTTTTAAGTCTATTTCTCACTTCTTGCTCATCTATTTTAAAAGGCAACCATCTCATTATATTATTAACCCCAGCTTCAGCCATAACATTTGAAACTGAATAGCTCATACCAAGATTTGCGCTAACAGTTCTATTAAATATACCATCAAAAACAGAAAAAACATCAGTTGTAGCTCCACCTATATCTACAGCTAATACATTGTAATTTTTAGCTCGTGCAAATTTTTCAGTCATAAGTCCAACTGCCATAGGAGTTGGCATTATTGGTGCTCCAACCATCTTCATTAATTTAGGATATCCAGGTGCTTGTTGCATAACATGTTCAAGAAAAACATCATGAATCTTATGTCTTGCAGGCATAAGATTTTCTTTTTCAAGAATAGGACGAATATTTTCAGTTATTATCAAAGCGGTTTTTTCATTTAAAATCTCTTTAATTTTTTCTCTTGCAGCTATATTACCAGCATATATTACAGGGAGTTTATACGATGCACCAAGACGAGGTTTGGGATCTGCAGCTTTAATAAAATTAGCAAGCTCTACAACATGCGAGATAGTCCCCCCATCAGTTCCACCTGAAAGAAGTATCATATCAGGCCTAAGTTGTCTTATCCTTTCAATCTTTTCATGATCGGCTCTTCCATCATTTGATGCAATAACATCCATAACTATTGCCCCAGCTCCAAGGGCACATCTTTGTGCTGACTCTCCAGTCATAGCTTTTACAGCTCCAGCAACCATCATTTGTAAGCCACCACCAGCAGAACTTGTGGAAACATATATATCTACTCCTACATTACCTTTGTTAGGAGTAATAACCTTATCACCATCAAGAATCTTTCTACCAGAAAGTTCTTCAACTTCAATTATCGCATTTTTTACACCACAAGTAACATCCTCAAACGGTGCTTCCACAGTAGTAGGAGCTTCTCCTCTAAAAGTTTGTCTATATGTATCACCTTTTTTTTCTATCAATATAGCTTTTGTAGTAGTACTTCCACAATCAGTAGCAATTATAACATTTAAATCTTTATCACTCATTTTTATCCTCCTCTAATTTTGATTTAAAAAATTCTAAACCTTTTGGATTTTCAATTATTTCAGCAATCTTCGTTAAATCTTGTTGAGAAAAAATAAAACCAAATACTGGTTTTGAAAAATAAATTAAATTTGCTGTAATGTTATGAAAAGGTTTAGTTCCTTCAGCTATTAATAAAGCAATACCTTCAAGTTTTCTTTCTTTAATTTTCTTTATAATACCTATAATAAATTTTTTTTCTTCTTCGTTTAGTTCTCTACCTTTGTTTATTACAAAAGCATTTTTCCAAATACTCATAACTAAATTATATTAATTTAAATTTTAAAGTTCAATTTTTGCTAATACATTTAATAGTTATATACGCACCTTCCACTAAACCAATTTTATCTACCATATAAGCATTTAGTTCTAAAACATACATTCCCTTTGCAGTAACTTTTGGGATATTACCATCAATTTCGTCAGGGAATGATGCTCTTATGTTTTTAAAAATTTTATTTATTTTCATATCTTTAGATATAAAAATTATATCAAGAGGTATATATGTGTTTTTCATCCAAAAAGTATATTCTTTTTCTTCATCAAACACAAAAAACATACCACGATTTTCCTCTAATTTTTTTACAAACATCAAGCCAATTCTTCTTTTTGAATCTGTATTGGCAACATCAAGCTCAATTTTAGTATTATTATAATTTAAATATGCTTTTCTACATTCATAAAAATTTTTACCTTTATTATAAACAAAAACAATTATAATACCTAAAATAATTATTAAAACAATAAATAAGAAATAAATTTTTTTCATTTTGTTGAAAAGTATTTTTTAATTATATTTTCTAAAAGATTAAGTTCCTTTTCTTTTAATTGTAATTTTTTTTCATTCAAAAAAATATAAGCTTTGTTCTTATAATCAAAAAAATCACATCCTATAGAATTCAAATTTAAAAATAATTTTTTATTTTTCAAGATTGATGAAAGTTCCCTGACATTTATTTTTTTTTCACATAAACACAAAAATAAAGCATATATATCACTTCTATTATATCCATCTTTTTTAAATGAAATAAAAAACTCTATAGTAGTACTACTTTTTTCAACACAATTATCAGAAAAATTATAAAACAATTCATCAAGATATAAAATATCATAAAAAGATTGTGTCATAGATGATGGACTCGATATATCAACAATTTCTGCTTTAGAGAGGAACGATACTAACAGGAAAATGTTAACTAACATCAATCATTATATAGATGTTGTAACAAGTGTTTCAGTAGAAAGAACCCCAGGAATGTTTCTTATTTCATTCACTACAACTTGAGAGAGTTGTTCTAAATCATGAGTTTCCATATCTAAAACAAGATCCCACCTACCAAATACAGCAGACATATGAACAACTTCTTTTATATTTCTCAATTTTGAAAGGACTTGTTTTTCTTTTCCCGGCACAAGTTTAACTAAAACAAGACCAGTAACCATAAGATTCTCCTCAATGACTATTTGGATACTTTTTTAAAATTAATCTCTCAATAAATAGAAAATATATTGCAAGCCCCGCTACAATCCAAGCAGTAGCATAAAGGTACTCAGCACCAGAGTATTTAACAAGTAAATCAAACCTCCCATATAAAAGTGAAAACCTTGCCATAACAGTATTCCCAAAAGATGCTCCAAAATATATCATAAGAAAATATATTCCAATATTAGATACTTTCTTTATTGCTTTTGTATGCTCAACAGAAAAGAAGAAATAAAATAGCACTGATACAGAACCTACAAGCATTATTATCGCATTAACAAGTTGCCCTGCTGTCAAATTTACAAAATTCGCAAAAGGTTCCACAGTTCCAAGGATTTGATTTATAAAATCAGTAGTAAGTCCAGCAGGGAGAGCAAGTCCAGCAGCATATCCCATCATAAAAGTAAACCCATATCTTGATATCCAAGAGTATTTAGGTACAAACTGAGTTATTAAAGATATTCCTAGAATAGTTGGAATAATAGTCATTGTAATTGTTACATAATCACCTGTAACCAAAGCTTTATTAAAAGGCTCCCATATCTGAGGAATTAAAAGTTTGTATACAACAATCTGAATATGCCAAGCAAGTCCAACACCCATATATAAATGTTCTGCTATTCTAAAAAAAGGATTGTCTCTATATAAAAAAGAAAATATAAATAAGGTTAAACCTGCTGCAATCCATGCTCCAAATATAGTCATCATATCCATATACCACTCCTTTTTTAAATAAATTTAATGATTAAAAGAACTATGTTAGACATAATAATTAGCAATATCACAAGAAGCTGAGCAATATTTAATGCATCTATGCCACTAGTACCTTTCCAAGGTTCATCTATTAATCTCTCATATTCAGCAGCACCCTTCATACCACCTATAAGACCTTTAAGTTGCCCTTTTTGAAGATATGGTCCATAACCAACCTGGCTTATTGCAGTAACTCCACCCATAACTGGAACTCCGTACTTATCACCAACATAAACCATCCATGTATCAAGCAATGCTGTTCCAGTTATACATATTACACCAGAAATATCTCTATAATTTTTTATATTCTTCATAATATCCATATCTTTTAATTTTTTTCCATCTTTATCTTCTGTATATATAACATGAAGATCTGAAGCCATCTGGGTTAACACAGCTAAAGGGTTTGGCATATAAGGAAGAACAACGAAATCTTTACCATACTCTTTAGAATATTTTTTAGGAATCGAATTTATCAATTCTTCTATTAAACCTCCAGAACCTGGGATAAAAGTAGTTATTATTACTTTTAAATTCTTTTTAAAGGCATGTTTAATTATAGCGGCTGATTGAGGATGCAACTCTGGAGCAGTTGAAGGATCATAATCTAAAGAAAGTATGATAACAGAACCCTCTTGTAAATTTTCTATAAACTTATATATACTATCTACCGAAGGAGAAATAGATTTAGACATAATACCCAGTGGCTTTATTATCGGGATGAGTATTGATAATGTTAAAAGTAAAAAAAGCCATCTTCTATCTAATTTAAGCAGTATAGAAAGTTTTTCCTTCATTAATCCCTCCTAAATAATTAATCTTTACCCATATATCCACGTTCTATACCAAAAATTATTTTAAGAGAAGTAACAGCAGCACCAATTGCTATACCTATTATTATACCCCTCTTACCAGCTGCTGACGGTACATTCATAATCCAACTCTTGATCTCACCAATAGTTGTTTGTGTCCAACCAAATATAGCGTTCCACCAACCCTCAGCAAGAGGTGTATTCCCAAGAATAACAAGTAAACCTGCTATAAACAAAAGGAAAGCTGAAAAAGATTTTATTCTGAATGATCTATATGCGGTAGATATTATAAAAAATGCTAAAACTGAAAACATTGTAGCACTTAAAGGATTATAAATATAAGAGAAAGACCATCCAAGCCAACTATTTTTACCTCCAGCTTCAGTTAGTTTTCCATCACTTATGATTGCTGCCATTATCATAACTAAAAAACCTATATATACAAACAAACTATAACCCCAACCATCTACCTTTCTTTGAATCTTTTTATAATGAGTATAAAATAAGCTTATCATTCCTAAAAATAAAGCAAAAGCTGAAACTATATTTTGCCATTTATTTAACCATTCAGTGTATTGTTCAGAAGTTTTATGAGGTATATAATAAGTACTTAACGTAACTATTCCAAAGAAAAAAACTATAAAAATAGGTATTTGTTTTTTAAATATATTCATATTCTCACCTCGCTTTTAAAATATCTTTCATTATGTCAATTAATTGAATATTACCAGTTTTAGCAGCTATTATAAAAACTATAGATAACACCACTGCAAAAATCATAAAAAGAAGTTTTCCAAAATCTTGTACCTTTAAAGCACTAACTAGCATTGGTTCCCGAGAAATATATGCTCCTGCAGCGTAAAGCTCTTCACCTATTAGAGTATAATCACATGCAGTAACAAAAAAGGGAAGCTGATGATCTACATCTGTACCAGCTATTTGAATAGCACCAACAGAAGCGCCAACTTCAGCTAATAGCAATGACTCTGCCATAAAATATCCCATATAAAAACACGCAGCAGGTTTTTCTCTTGTAATCATACCATCTACAGCAGCAGCATAAGCGAACTGATCGGCAGTTATAAACATATTTATATCTTCTCTATATGAATCAGGTCTTTCTGCTTCAATATACGCTTGTTTTACCGTTTCTTTTGCGACAGTAAAGACAACTGGATCATAATGTGGTACTTTTAAAGTTGCATCATATTGAGCTATTTTTTTAGCAACTTCACTTAAAACAAAAACAGAAGCGATTGTAGAAATTCCAGACATAGATCCTATGCCTGGAACATACATTACAGGTTTTCCCATCTCTGTCGCTCTTCCAACTGCTTCATCTATAGCATCAAGTCCCGGAATTCTTCTTATAAAAAGATGTCTCTTTTTTGCATGAGAAAGCACCACAAAAAAAACTATTGAAACTAATAAAAGTATAATAAGATGGTTAGTTCTATCCAATCTAAACATATTACCTTTAACAAAGCCTTCCACAATAGGAGAAATAAATTCTTCTTTTTTATCTGGAGTAATTACTTTAACTTTAGCATATATACTAATACCATTTTTATAATTTTTAAAAAACCAATTTTCATCAAATCCAAAAGTTTTTATAATATCTAATCTAACCGAGTTTTTCTCAATTTTTTTGTTCCACATCCAAAAAGGAAGGTCTATACTTTCCCTTTTACTACTACCCCACTTTAATTCCTTAGCTTTAACCCAATTGACCTTATCAGTCGAAAGATATATCTCGTATAAGAAATCTTTTTGTTGTGAATCTAAATCCCATTCAATTATAAGTCTATCACCTTTATCAGAAGGATAATCTATAACAGAAAGATTTTTTATTTCATATTTTAACTCTGCTTTTTTATTTACCTTTGAAGGCAGAGCGTTAAGGATGTTTATAGATAAAAACACACCTACTAAAATTAAATATTTTTTCATCATAATTAACTAATATAACATTTTTATTTTTGAAAATCAATATTATATTGTATTTGGATATAATGTTCAACAACAGAAGAAAAGTGAAATGTTAAAAATTATAAAATGGTTCCTGACCAGGATTTTTGATTTACCAAACCTTAGTATGGATTAAACCAACTCTTTTCATATTTTGCCTAAATCTCCACTAAAACCTAAAAGAAAATTATCTCAAGATGTTATTCAACTTATTATTAAACAAGAAAGACTTAAAACTAATTATGGCAAAAAAATTGTATAGATGGTTAAAAGATAATTATATGCTTTCTTTATCTGAAAATACTATTAAATAATCTTTGCAAGTTTAATTTATCTAAACCATGTAAGCAAAGAGCCAGATATAAAGGAATTTCTTATTATAATCATCAAGATTTAAAGCCTTTAGAACACTTCCAAATTGATACTAAAGAAATTCTTGATTCTAAAACTCTACCAAAACAAGTATATAAACATATCATAATAAGAGGTTTTCTCTTTATCAGTATAGGAGCTATAGATATTAAGACAAGGATGAAGTTCTTAGGTTATGCTTACTTAAACAACAGAATTAATGCTTTAACTTGTATGCATTTGCTTGTATCTCATCTTAGAACTCACAACATCACTCACAGGTTATATTTCCAGACTGATTGGGGAACTTAAGTTCAGCGGTTTTTCTCATATTATATAGCTTAAACTTCCTAATATCCTTTTGAGCCTATTAATGTATATTTGCTTAAAATAAGGGAAAGTAAATGGACTGATAACGCTTATGTAGAGAGAACTCATAGAACTGATGATGAGGAGTTTTATATACCTAAACTGCTTAATATGGATAATATTCAGAATTTCTTTAGAACTGCTTATGGATATGTGGTTCATTTTAACACAAAAAGACCTCATTATGGCAAATATATGAACGAATCTACACCTTTTGAGATGCTAAAAAGATTTATGCCTAACATAACTAAGTCTATATCCTATTTGCCACCTTTAATATTTGATTTTGTTTCTTCTGATAATATTATGCTCTCTCAGACTATCTTGAGGAGCTTTTAGATGTATTAGGTGTTTAAAATGTTACTAACAGTTATTAAATTATAAAATATTTAAAATCTAAATAAACAATTTTGTTGTTTATTAGAATTATATAAAACTGTTTTAATAAGAAAAAGCATACAAATCTGAAAGATTAAAGCAAGTATAATACTGTAAATTCCTAAAAAATATGGATAATAAAAAGTAAATCTATATGACTTGAAGTAAATAAAATTTTTTCTCTAATCATTAAGGAATATCACTTTTATTAGATATTAATGAACATTAAAAATTTTAAAAATTAAATACTAATCCTATATTATAACCAGTTTTAGAATCTAAAAATGAACTATAAAAATATTCATACTCAAGATACAATTTTGTTTTAGTATAAATCAGGTACTCAATTCCATAACATAATGAAAAACCTATCGGAGATTTATTTGAATCATATTGTGATTTCCTTAAATGCGATAAACCTCCCCCTACAAGTAAGTAATTGTTAAAAAGGCTATTTCTAAATACACTATACTCAATTGCTAGCATACTAGAAAAGTCACTTATTTTATCATTATAACTAATACTTGTAAATATATTTCCATTCCAATGCAAAAAAGTTTTAGAAATTTTTGATGTATATTTTTTTGTCCTAAAATTTAAGGAAAATTTTTGAAAAGGAATTTTTATACCAAAATTAAAAGGATAATTAAGAATTGTATCATCTGCTTTTTCCCATCCCAAACCAATTCCTAAATACATTTCCATTTTTAATTTGTTTTTTTGATATACTGATTCATTATTTTTTCTTTCTTCAATTGGATACGAATATGGCTTAGAATTAGAATTTTCTAAAAATTTATTTTCAAATTTTTTTATTGTATCACTAACATTTCCTATAACAGTACCTGCAGCTAATATTTGAGCATTTTCTGATGAAATTATTTCATAGAATAGATGTGTCCGTGCAGTTCTATTTAACGAAATTGGATCCTCTTCATAATAATTAATTCCACTATCTAATACTCTATAAGCAAATATTAAATCTACTGGAATAAAGGAAGTGTTATTTGAGCTTGAGATAGTTAAAGTGTTTACGTAAATATTATAAAAGTCTGTATTTATATATTTTGAAGTTATGTTATATTTCTGATCAGAATTTTCTTTAAAAATAAAATTAAAGAGTCCAATATCTCTCTCTAAAACATTTTTTCTAGAACTAACAAAGCTTTCAATTAATGCATCCCTAACTATGTTAGAGATTTTAGCATCGTTAGTGGTTTTCTGATCAATATTATAAATGCCAATCTTCTTATTGGCAATGATAAAGTTTTCTTTCTCTATAATCTTTTTACCTGCATCTTTAGCTGATTTATATAATAACTCATAAGCAAATTCCTTTTTGCTTATATTTGAATAACATCCGGGTAATGAAATAAGTATTATTAACAAAGAATATCTCTTAATCATTTCCATATTAACCTCTAATCAAATTTTTATTATACAATATTATGTTATAACATTTACTAAAAAGATAGGGATAATAGTTCTAATAATTATACTAATAACCCCCTTATTTATAATTTACAATGTAAAAATACTAATAAATTATAATGGACTTGAGTTTACTATATATTTATTTTTTATCATTGTAAACTTTTTAATAAAATTTTCTATTATTTCCAAACTTATAAATACAATTTCTTTATTTTACTTTCCATTAGCGATTGTTTATATTATATTTCTAAACTATACACTATTTGAAAATTTTTACGTTAAAAGCTATTAATTCATAGAAACATAAAAATTTTTGAACAAAAAATTTCTGTCAAAGAATTTGTAATTTTTATTAAAACTAATTCTATAAAAGCAATCAATCGAAAATATCCAATTAAAAGACTGATTCGTGAGTTAAAAGCTTACAAGTTTAAGTGTAAAGTCAAAGGTATATTTGCTAATATAATATTTGCCAAAAATCTATTATTTAATTGTATTTTAAGTATTTTAAATATCAATTTAGTTTCTAAAATTCACCTTTTACAGTTAAATAAGTCTTTTCTTAGCTTTTGTTCAAAAAACCAGATAATAACTTGGCTAAATGTTCTCCGCTTTCTGTGCCAGATTCTATCGTGCAGATGGGACGTTTAGATGATATTTTATAGTTCGTTTCAAGTTTTACTTTCGCTTTGCCGTATATAAGTTCGGTCTCTTTTAATGCCATGGCAAATAATACTTTCAATGTGTTCAGCATCGCCTTTTGACCTTTTAAAATAAATTTATACTTCCCATGTCTCATAACTCGCTCTACTTATAAAGACGAAATGAATATATTAAACTGACGAAAAATTTATATAATGGAAAAATATAATATTTTAGATATATGGTATTTCTAAAATTCAAATGGAGGATTTTATGGGATGGGTAAGTTGTCAAGAAGATATCTTTGAGCGTTATGAGGAATCAAGTTTTTATAATACACCCCAAGAACCCCAATATAACTTTCAAGATTTTAATACTCACAATAATCCTATAAAAGATAAGATAGATAAAATTATTAGCAAAATAAATTATATTATTAGTGAAATCAAAGGTAAAACTGAATATGGCGAAATAATAAAAGAAAAACAAGAAGAGATAAAAAAATTTAAAGATAATAGATGTATAGATGAACATACTTTTTATACTATAAAAAAACTTTACTTTGAAATAATTTTTCTATCCATCGTAAAAAATAATAGGTATGACATTTCCAAAATAAACGAATTAAATTTATCTAACGAACAAAATAAATACGTAGAACTAAATAATGATGGTTATTTTAGGATTATAGGAGCTTCTGGAACTGGTAAAACTGTTATACTTTTAAAAAGAGCAGTAAGAATAGCAAAAGAAAAGGAAAAAAAGATTGTTAGAATATTTACAGCAAATAAATCATTAGCTGCCTATATTGATACTTTATCTCAAAAAATTTACAGTTCAAACAATCTCTATTGTCATGATATATATTCATTCTTTCAAAAAGCTTTAGAAATACTTGAATGTAGAGGTTATAATTTTACAGATTTAAATAGAGCTAAAGAAATTGCAAATAACAATAAAGCCAAACAAAAACAGTCATCGAAATTATTAGATAGAGTTAGAAATATAGTATACCTTGAAACAATATCAGACCCTTTTGAAAAAAAATATACTTATGAATCATGGCATGAGTTTTTAAAAAAAAGAAAAATAACTCTAAATGATTATCCTCTAAACCAAATTTTGGAGTCTAAGAATATAAAAAATGTTTTGATAGATGTTGGCAAACTGAATAATAATAATTGGGATAAAGATTTATATTCCATATTTTGTTCAATTATAAAAGAAGATTTAAATGATTTTAAGGTAGATGATAAATTATTGAAAGAATTCAAAGAAGAAATAATAAAAAATGAAGGTAAAAACTACAGCTATGAAAAAATTTTGTACAATAGACTAAATAAATTTTTGAATTATGATGCTGATATTGAAAACTTTTTACGTGAAGAAATATCTTATTGTAGAAGTTTTGCTACTTATAATGATTATATTGAACATACTAGAACAGGGAGAAAAGTTTCACTAACGAAGAAAGAAAGACTAATGATTATCTATATTGCTGAAGATTGGCATGATTGGCTTATAGCTGGAGAAATTTCAGATGAGGAAAAAATATGTAAAGATTTAGAGAGAAATTTAAGAGATACCGAAAACCTAAAAAAAATACGAGAAAGACTATCAACAGATTATGTGTTAATAGATGAAATTCAAGATATACCGCAAATTGCTATAAAAATACTTTTAAGTTTAGTACCGGAAAGAAAAAATTTCTTTTTCACAGGTGATTTAAGACAAAAAACTAAAATTTCTTCAGTTAGATTAAAAAATTTAGGATTAGATTTTAGAGGTAAATCATTTATTTTACAAAAAAATTACAGAAATACTAAAGCAATTCTTGAAGCTGCTCATTTTTTAATTAAAAATTTTACTATTCCAGAAAATGATGAAATAGAAATAATAGATCCTCAATATTCTAACTATTCAGGAGTAAAACCTATAGTTTTTAATATAGATCATTTTAAAAATAACTTTACACATCAAAATTTCATAGTGGAGAACGTTAAACTTAGATTAAATGTTGTTAAATCAATAGCTGTGGTTTCTGAAAATAAAAAAATTATAAGAGAGGTAGTAGATTTATTAGAAAGAGAAAAGATAATCTATAAAGAAATTCAACCAAATGAAACAGCTTTTTTAATGGATAATAATGATGCAAAAATTTTCCTTTCGGATATGGCATCAGTAAAAGGTTATGAATTTGATAGCGTAATTATTGCTGATATGTCCGACTCTAAATTTCCTACCAAAAATTCAAATGATCCAGAATTATGGAGAGAAATTACAAAATTATATGTCGCTATGACAAGAGCAAGAGATGAATTAATTTTTACTTATGAAGGTAAGAAAAGCTATATTTTTGATTATTTTGAAGATAAAGTAGATTATGTTATTATTAAATAGACTTTAAAAAAATAAGTTTGTGTATCCACACAAAATTTTACCTATTATTTTCTTGTTAATAAAAAGTATAATTAGATTTATATTTAATTTACAACATTTATTATATCTTTTAACTTTGTTTTTTAGTTTTTTAAACCAATAGTTTATTGTTGTTCTTAGGTATTTAAATGTATATTTGTCTCTGTGATATTTCCTTCTTCAAATATAAGTATGTCTTATAAAGCACGAAACTGAGATGAGAGGTTTTCAATGGCTAATTTTAGTTAAATGTTTTCTATATTAGCAGACAATGTGCGTAGTTTCTATACATATTATATTTTCCAAGGTCTAAGTTCTTTTATTATTACTCTCTTATACTCCCAAGTTTCTGTCGGTAACTTTATATAAACTCCCTTATCTCTCCAGGCACCTTACTCATCCTCCGCCTTATCGAGCTCCTGCTTAATGCCACTAAACTCCTTATCTCATTGTTATTCTCTCGTAATATCTTCTTCCATGCATATATCGTTGATTTACATACTCCAAATGCTTGTCTCGTTGCTTCTAATCCATATCTGTCATAAAATTCTATTATCTTCATTCGCCTTTGGGCTATATCTATTCCAGTTATATTTACCCTATCTATTCGCCTTTTAAGTTCTACTAATGATTTATAGTGGGGGATATTAAAATATTTCACAATGGACCTCCTTTTACATTAAAACTATATACCTTATTAGTCCATTATGTGTAGGAAATTATTCAGCTTTAATATTTTAAAATCAAGTTAAATAAAAATAATATTGTTTTAATATTTTGGGGTAGATTTATATTTTTTGTATTAATTATTTACTTAAAAAATATTCTATAATTTTTCTTTTTTAATCTTTTTAATTGATTTCAATAGATTGTTGATTTCTTTTTTAAATTCTTTGTTTTTCATAATTTCAGAATATGAAAAAAATATTTTTGAAAAATTAGTATAGTTAATGTCATTTTCAATCTTATAAATAAATTCCGGTGGTGTATATCCCTTTTTTCTTTCTAAATCTAAATCTATAATTTTTACGTTTTGTTGATTTTCTTTATAGAATTCATATCCTAATATAATTGAGTTGAGAAAAGTTGAAGATGATTGATAGAGACACAGTTGTATTTTGTCATTTGATTTGCTAATAGCATAATCTGTTAATTGGTTTAAGTATGATTTTTCTTTAACTGTTTTTTGAGTTTCTAAAATATCTTCTGGTAAAACTATTGGCATGATTTTTTTAATATTTGAGATTACCATTTTGTTAATTAATTTTTTTATATTTACTTGATATATTTCTGGAATTTTAGGAATTTCTAAAATAAGCAATAATTTGCAACTTTCCTCTTTTTGAAAGATAGCAATTTGTGTATTTATTTTCATATTTTTTAGAAAGGTAGTTATTAAAATTGTTTTTTCAATTTCATTAGGCTGATTTTGAGTATCAATTAAAAATTCATAAGGTAAAGTGATAGAGGAGATATTTACAAAGTATGAAGTAGGTGTTATTTTTAATGTTGAAAAATATGTTATTATTATTTTTGATAGTTGGTTTTCAATCATATTGTTTGTTAATATATCTTTAAAATTTGACATTAATATTTGAGTTGCAGTAGATATGATAGGGTGTTCATAAGTTATAAAACACGATAACATCTCGGGATAAAGAATGTTAAGGTATCTATAGGGATAAATTTTTATTTTCGTGCTTGTAGAGAAAGATATGTTTTTTTCATTATCGGTTATAATTATTGTTAACTCTCCATTTTGTGGTTGAGTAATAGTTTTTATTTTTTCTTCTTCTAAATTTAAGTAATTTACCGTAAATATATCTGATGTTTCTGTAGTAAGTTCATGTAATATGATATTATTACTTTTTATATTTATTTTAATTTTATAACTTTGTGTTGGTTTTTGAGAAAAAGTAATGTATATAAAAGGTTCTTTCGTTATTTTGGAATAAGTTGCAAGCCATATAGTATTAGTTGTAATTTTTATTTCAGGTTCTAAAGTTTTTTTAATAAATTCTGACTTTTCTGGTTTTTTTTGTTTTTTATTATGTGGATAATATGATTTAGAGTTTTTTTTATCATAAATTATTTTTCCGTATTTTTGATTAGTAATTATTTCATAATCTTTTAACGGTTTTATATACTTTTTTGAGTATATTTTATATATGGATTTTTCATAAAAATATTCTCTTAATTTTTCAATTCCAATAATTGTAAGCAGTAAAACAGATAAAAAAGTTAATAGTAGAGATATTAGAAGTATTGATATTTCTAATGTAGTACTAATAAAAGGACTTTTTTTCATCTCTCAAATTAAATTTTAATTTTTTATGTTATAAATTTGAAATTATTTAAAGTTTCCAATATTAATTTCATTGTATTACTAACTTGTGGAATATTTATCCTTGAATATGATTTTTTCATAACCTCAAGGCGATTTCCAACTAAAATGAAGTTTATCTTTTTTATAAGCTCAAAAGGAAGTTTTTCATCATCTTTTAAAATGAAAGCACATCCATTTTCAAATAGAAATCTTGCATTTTCGTATTGATGATTATTAGCAGAATGTGGAAGTGGAATTAGAATTGCTGGTTTTTTTGTGTATATTAGCTCTGAGATTGTTGATGCTCCAGAACGAGAAATTATTAAATCTGATACAGCGTATATCTCATTCATATTCTCATAGTAATCTAACAAGATCAATTTTTCATCCAATAAAGATGCATTTTCATATCTTTGTTTTACTTCTTCATAATTCTTTTTACCAGTGATGTGAATTACAGTTATGTTTTTTATATTTTTTGTCTTGATTTCTACTATATAATAATATAGAGCATTGTTTATACTTTTAGAACCTTGACTTCCTCCAAAACATGTTATAACTGTATCTTGAGAATTTATTTTAAATTTGTTTTTTATTTCTTCTTTATTTATCTCATTTAAAAAAATTTCTCTAATTGGTGTTCCTGTAAGTAGTGATTTGTTTTCAAATCTATTGTTACGTATGGGTAAACCTAAAAATATTTTTTTGGCAAAAAAACCTGAGAGGTAGTTTCCAAGACCAAAAATAGCATTAGATTCGTGTATATATATTGGAATTCTTTTAAAATAGGCAGGAATTAGAAATGGGAAGGAAACATAACTTCCAGTTAGAAAAATACAATCCGGTTGAAAGTCTGATAAAATTGTGTTTGAGTAAATTAATGATTTGATAAACTTCCATAAAAATATAATATGTTTTATTGGATTTAAACTTCTTGGAAATGAAATTATATCTATTTCAACATAAGCGATATCTTCTTCTTTTAAAATTTCAAGCGATATATCATTTTCTTTTACCGCAAATACAACTTTGTTATCTTTTTTTATTAACTCTTTTGCGATAGAAAATCCCGGATAAAAATGTCCACCTGTTCCTCCACCTGCAATTATAATTTTCATATTTTTTTTCTCCTCATAGATACATTTAAAATAAAACCTACCATTATTGCAGTTGTAACTATCGATGAGCCTCCATATGAAAAAAATGGTAGAGGTATTCCTTTTGTTGGAAGCATGCCAGCACTCATTGCTATGTTGAAAATTGCTTGGAAAGTTATTAAAAATGCAGAAGAGAATGCAAGTATGCTTAAAAAAACAGATGAAGAATTTTTTGAGATTATTAAAGCTCTGATGAAGAAAAAAGTAAAGAGAAGTATTATTAAACTTACTCCAATAAAACCAGTTTCTTCTGCAATTATTGGAAATATAAAATCAGTATGTGATTCAGGAAGATATTTTAATTTCATTATTGAATTTCCTGGACCTTTACCAAACCACCAACCACTACCAATGGCTGCAAGAGATTGTACGATCTGAAATGATTTACCTTCAGGATCTTGCCAAGGATTTAAAAATGCCTTTATTCTATCGATTCTGTATTTATGTCTTTTTATTTCCATTATTATTATAGGTATTGATATAAGTATAGGGGTTATTATGTAACTTAGCTTTATACCAGCTATAAAGAATGCAGCTACTGATGTCATAAATATTATAAAAGGTGTTCCTATATCTGGTTCAATTGCGATTAGAAGTAGAATTATTGATATTATTATTATAGGTTTAATCAGGATTTTTATATTTGATAGTTTTGAGTAATTTTTATCTATAAAGTGGCTTATATAAAAAATTACTGATATTTTAGCTATTTCAGATGTTTGAACTTTAAATAAACCAAGTGGTATCCATCTTCTTGCATTTTGTGTAGGTGGCATAAATAATGTTATTATTAAAAGTATTATTGTTATTATCATTATCAATGGTATTTTAGTTCTTATTTTTTCAAGATCAAGAAGTGATACGTATACCATTAAAAAAAATGCAAGAATAGTCCAAATAGTTTGTTTTATAAATATTGTGTATGCATTTGATAATGCAGAACTTGCAGAACAAACAAAGGCAAGTCCTAATATCATAAGAGTTGTTGTTATTAGAAAAAGATACTTATCAAAAAATCTTATTTCAGCTGTTATTTTGAAAATTCTTTTCCTTTTAAATTTCATAATGAATTAACAAGTCTTTTGAAAATTTTACCTCTCTCTTCAAAATTTTTAAATTGGTCAAATGAAGCACAAGCAGGTGATAACAAAACTATATCTCCAGGTTTTGATATATTGCTTACATATTTAACTGCGTTTTTGATATTGGAACAATTTTTTATATCTATAACGCTAGATAAATCTTTTTCTATTAATTTTGCAGCAGAACCTATGGTAATTATTTTTTTTACATATTTTTTAATTAAAGGTATCAAGGGAGTGTATGGTGCTCCTTTGTGAATTCCCCCTAATATAAGTATTATGTTTTTCTCTCTTCCAAGAGCCTTTAAAGAGACAATAGTAGAATCTACATTTGTTGCTTTTGAATCGTTATAATATTTTACACCATTGATTTCTTTTACAAATTCTATTCTATGTTCAAGTCCTTTAAAACTTAATAAAACTTCTTGGATAGTTTCATAATCAACTCCACATGATAGAGATATTAAAATTGCCGCCATCTGGTTTTGTATATTGTGAATGCCTGGAATTTGTGATGGTATGAAAGGCTTTTTCAGATTTTTTACAAATATTTTCCCTTTTTCATAAAATGCATCTAGGTTTCTTTTTTTTATTGAGAATCTTATTATATTAAAAGGTTTATCTTTTATTTTGTTAAGTGTAGGGTCATCTCCGTTTAAAATTAAGGTAGATGATTTATCCATATATGAGAATATTTTAAATTTTGCTTTAATATAGTTTTCCATAGAACCGTGATGTTCAATATGGTCTGGTGTTATGTTTAAAATTGATGCAATTTTTGGTTTTATAAAGGTAGAATCCTCAATTTGATAACTTGATATTTCTATTACAAGCCAATCATTTTGTTTTGCGCTTAAAACTTTTGATGATATTGGATAGCCAATATTTCCACATAGTATAGCTTTGGTTGATTTTTTTTTAAGATATGAGTCTAAAATTAGATATGTTAAATATGTCGTTGTGCTTTTTCCATTTGTTCCTGTTATCATAATTGTGTTTTGTGTTTTTGATAATGATAAAGCAAGCTCTACCTCACTAAATATTGGCTTTCTATATTTTTTTATTAATTTTATAATTTTGTTTTGAGGTAGTATACCTGGGCTTTTAATAGCAAAGTCTATTTCTTTTATAATTTTATTGTTTATTTTAGATTCGTTTATATAATGGAAGCTAGTATTTATTTTATTTTTATCAGAAATTATTATATTTTTCGTTATTTTTTTAAGTATAAGTTTTGCGGCTTCAATACCGCTTTTCCCACCACCTATTATTAAACATTTTTTATCTTTGAAATTTTGAGGTATAAACATATCTTTATCTTATTTTTAACGATGATAAGGCTAAAAGCATAAGCATTATTCCACATATCCAAAATCTTACAGTTACCTTTGGTTCAGCTATTCCTTTTAGTTCGAAATGGTGGTGTATAGGAGCCATAAGAAAAACTCTTTTTTTGTTTCGGTATTTATATGAAAGCATTTGTATAATTACTGATAAAGTTTCTATTACAAACATTCCACCTGCAATTGGTAATAATAATTCGTGTTTTATCATTATTGCGGAGATTCCAATTGTACCACCTAAAAATAAAGAGCTTGTATCTCCCATAAATATCTCAGCGGGATATGCATTATACCATAAAAAACCAAGACATGCCCCAACCATAGCTCCTAAAAATATTGATATTTCTCCAGCACCTTCAACATATATTAACTTTAAATAATTTGCCCATTTTATATTTCCTGCACAATATGACATAATTATAAATGTTAATGCTGTAAATATTACAAGTCCAGATGCAAGTCCGTCTTGTCCATCACTTAAATTTACAGCGTTTGAAGAGCCAATAATTACAAGCATTTCAAAGAAAAAATAGAAAACTCCTAAATTGATTATTAGATTTTTGGTATATGGAATTAATAGATGAGTTGGATATAAGTTAGATGGTGGATTTATGGCAAGATATCCTACTACAAAAGTAGCAGTAAGTGTTTGAATTAAAAATTTAATCCAACTTGGAGCACCTTTTGGGTCTTTTTTTATAAGTTTTGTGTAATCATCAAGCCATCCGCAGAATGCAAGCATAATAGAAGATATAATAAGAACTATTATGAATCTATTATCTGGACGTGCCCAAAGAATTGTTGATAGTATCAAAGATATAAATATTATTATTCCCCCCATCGTTGGGGTTCCAGATTTTGATAGATGTGTTTTTGGTCCATCTAATCTTTGTATTTGTTGAATTTTATATTCTTTTAACTTTTTTATTATATATGGAGCTATTATTATAGCGATTAGAAAGGATGTAATTATAGCACCACTTATTCTAACTGATATGTAGTAGAAAAGATTAAATGGAAAAAAGTAATCTTTTAGAGTATGAAGGTAGTAGAGCATTTTAAAACTCCTTTAATTAATATTTCAGATCAATAAATTTTTCAAATTTCATAGATCTTGATGCTTTGATGAGTATGTTTATGTTATTATTTTTTTCAATAAAATCTTTTATCTCATCAACTGCATCATCAGTTTTACTATAATATTTTATATTTTTAATTTTTTCTTTTAAATAATCATAGGCATTTTTAATCTCTGGACCTATTAAAAACACAAAATCCGGTTTAATTTTTTCTATTTTTTTTCCAAGCTTCAAGTGTTCTGTTTTAGAATAATTTCCTAATTCTTTCATATCTCCTAATATTAAACTGAAGGGTTTTCTTTTAGAAATTTCTTTTATAGCAAGCTCCATAGATTGGGGATTTGCATTATAAGCATCAAATATAATTATAGATTTTTCTCTTTTTATTATCTGCATTCTCATTTCAACACCTTCAAAAGATTCAAGAGATTTTATTATTTTATTTGTAGGTATTGATAAAAGATCACAAGCTATAAAAGCTGCTGCAGCATTCAAATAATTGTGTTCAATATCATTTTTTAATCTTATGTGATATTTTTTATTCTTATAGTTAAATATAAAATCTGAATTACCCTTTTCTATAAAAAGGGAATTTTTTTTACTGAATCCAAAAGATATTACATTTTTTAAATTAGTTAATCTTTGAAGATATTTGTTATCCCCATTAACTATTATTTTTCCATTTTTCTTTAAATTTTTTATTACTTCAGTTTCTGCCCTAAAGACATTTTCCATATTCTTAAAAAACTCCATATGTTCAGCTGCAATAGTTGTAATTACAGCAATATCGGGATTTATTATTTTTGATAATTTGTCGACCTCACCAACCAATGAAGACCCTATTTCAAAAACTCCGTATCGATGTTTTTTTTGTGTTTCTAAAACTGATAAAGGGAGTCCAAATTCGTTGTTTAAATTACCTTTATTTGATATTGTGGGTAGATGGGATGAGAGTATATTCTTAATCATTTCCTTTGTAGTAGTTTTTCCATTTGAACCAGTAACTGATATTGTTTTTATATTAAATCTTGAATAATGATATTTGGCAAATTCATGTAAAGCTTTTAACGTGTCGGAACATACTATGTAAAAAGAGGTTTTTTTGTATAATGGTGATTCTATAGATGATATTATTCCTTTAGCTCCTTTTTTTATTGCTTCATCTACAAAATCATTACCATCAAAATTTTTTCCTTTAAGTGCCCAAAATATATCTCCTTTTTTTAGTATACGAGTGTCTGTTATTATTTCATTGATTATAGTTTTTTTATTGTTGTGTATTAATTTGCCACCACACACTAAAGCTAATTTTTCAGGTTTTATATTTAATTTCATTTTGGTACTATAAATTTTTTTCAAGAGCTTTTAAAACTTCTTCTCTATCACTAAAATAGATTTTTCCTTGTGCAGTTATTTGGTATTCTTCATGACCTTTACCTGCAATAAGTATTATATCTCCTTTTTTAGCAATTTCTATTGCTTTTATTATAGCATCTCTTCTATCTGGAATTATATAGTAATTTGAATAATTTAGTTCTTTTATTCCTTTTTCTATTTCATTTATTATTTTTAATGGATCTTCTGTTCTTGGATTGTCTGATGTAATTATGACAAAATCGCTAAATATGGCTGCAATTTTTCCCATAGGAGCTCTTTTTGTTGGATCTCTATCACCACCACATCCAAAAACTGTTATTATTCTTTCATGTGGTATCTGTTTGAGTGTTTTTAGTGTTTCTTTAAGAGAGTCTTCTGTATGAGCATAATCTATATATACATTAAACCCTTTTGGTGAAGATATTTTTTCTAATCTTCCTTTAACTGGAGTCAGATTTTCAATGTAAGGTATTATTTTTTCAAAATCATTTGTTACAGTTAATACTAAAGATGTTGCTGCTAAAATATTGTAGATATTGTATATACCACAAAGTTGTGTTTTTATGTTATAACTTTTTCCTTGAAAATGTATATCGAAATTTGAACCTTCTAAATTTATTTTAATATTTGATGCATAAAGGTCTGCTTTTTGTTTTATTCCAAAGGTAATAATTTTTGATTTTTTTATTATACTAATTATTTCTTTAGATACAGGATCATCTATATTTAATATAACAGTTTTTTCATTTTTAGGTGATAATTCAATTAGATGAAAAAGTCTTATTTTTGAGTTTTTGTAATCATCAATTGTTTTATGAAAATCAAGATGATCTGATTGTAAATTTGTAAATATACATATATCAAATTCAACTGAATCTACTTTTTTTAATTTTAAAGCATGAGATGAAACTTCCATAATACAAAAATTAACCTCATCTTTTAAAAATTCAATAAATATCTGATCAAGCAAAGGAGGATATGGTGTTGTGTTTTGCGCTTCCATTATAATTCTTTTATAAGTTCTGTAATTTATAGTTCCAATTACACCAGTTTTAATATTTTGTGAAATAAGCATTTGTTCTATAAAATGACTAACAGATGTTTTTCCCTTTGTTCCTGTTATTCCGATTATTTTCATTTTAGATGTTGGGTTTTGATGAAAATTTTTAGATGCTTTTGAAAGAGTTAGATTTATATCACTAACTTTTATTACTGGAATATTAGTTATATTTGTTTCTTTTTCTGTTATTATAATGGATGCCCCATTTTTAATTGCTTCATCTATAAAAATGTTTCCATCAGTTTTTTCACCTTTAATTGCAAAAAAAATATATCCAGGTTTTATTTTTTTTGAATCTATCTCAATGCCTTTTATTTCAATATCTTTTTTTATATTTATATTTGTATCTTTTAAAACTTCAGATAATTTCATAAATAAATTTTATCAATTAACTATATCATATGTTTTAATTTTTTCTATCTCTTTATCAAAAGGCCTGTCAGGTTTTATATTTCTAATACTTATTATTTGTTTTGCAATATCTCTAAATATTGGAGCTGATGTTTGCCCTCCATATTGAAATTTTTTCGAATTATCTACTATTATGAGAATTGAGTATTTTGGTTTTGATGCTGGAAAAAAACCGCAAAATGATGTTACATTTTTACCTTTTATATACTTTCCTGTTTTTAAGTCAAGTTTATTTGCTGTTCCGGTTTTTCCTGCTACTGTATATCCATTTATTCTTGCATTTATTCCTGTTCCTTTTTCCACAACATCAATCATCATTTTAATAACTCTTTCTGCAGTTTGTTGAGTTATAACATTTCTAATTACTTGTGGTTGAGATATTATTTTTTCTTCTTTTTCACTTTTTATTTTATATACAAAATATGGCTGAAGAAGTTTTCCTTTGTTTGCTATTGCTGTATATGCATTTATAAGTTGGAGTGGGGTTATTGCAATCCCATAACCGTAAGATGTTGTTATTAAATCTATCTCTTTATATTTTGCGAAATCTTTAATTATTCCTTTCGATTCACCAAAAAAATCTGTATATTTTGTTCCAAAGCCAAATTTTCTTATATAGGGATATAATTTTTCTATTCCTATTTTGAGACCTATTTTAGCAAAACCTATGTTTGATGAATGAGCATAAACTTCTTTTACTGTTACTGTTTTTAATTTTTCATGATCTGTTATAGTATGCTTTTGGTTAACTTTCCATGTACCATTTTCGCAATTTATATAATCATCCTCAGATATAAAGTTTTCTTCAAAACCTGCTGATAAAATCATAGTTTTTATTGTAGATCCAGGTTCATATACGTATTCAACTGGTTGAAAGTTTATTAAGTTTTGTGGATAGGAAGCTGCAGCTGAAATAAAGCCATTTTCAATATTTTGAACTATGGTTATTATTTTATCTGCCATCAGGGTTTCGAAATGATTTTTGATAGTGCTTTCTACTATAGTTTGAATATCATGTTCAATCGTTAGGTAAATGTCTGATGGATCTTCATTTATCTCTTTTTCCTCTATTTTTATTACATTTCCTTTCCTATCTCTTATTATATCTTTTATTACTATATTTCCTTTAAGATATTTATTATAAATTAACTCAATACCACTAAGACCATTATTTTCATTTGAGAGACCTATTATTTCTTTGGCACATTCTAGTGGATATATTCTTGCTTGATGTGGTTCTAAGTATAATGATTTAAAATTTTTTAAAAGATCATATTTTTCTTTATCAATATTCTTCTTTATTTTTAAATATTTTGTTGTTGTTTTTATTTTCGATGTTATATCCTTTGTTGATATATTTAATATTTCTGATATGTTTTTAATTTCATTATATTGAATTATGGAAGTTGTTATAACTACATCCCAACTTATTATTGAGTCAGCAAGCAGATTTGAATTAATATCGTAAATTTTTCCTCTTGGGGTTATTTCTTTATCTTTTTTCTCATATTTTCTTTTTGCAAGACTGCTTAATTTTTCATGGTTTAAAATTTGTAGATAAAAGAATCTAATAATGATACTAATTATTAAAATTAAAAAAAATATAATTATAAAAAAAAATCGCGTTTTTTTGAAAAACATCTTTTATGTTTCTTTATAGATACTAAATAGATTTTTAAGGTTTGTAAAAATATTATTTTTGGCAAATAATCTTAAGTTATTTTTTTCTTCTAACATTATAATTGTAGATGGTTCCGCTACATTAAATCCCATAGCAAATGCCTTTTTTTGAATTTCTAATAATGTTGTTTTTTCTGCTAATTTCTTTTTTAAATATGCATTTTCTCTTTCGTATTCTTTTATTTCTTTAGAAATATTGTTGATTTTATATAGAAGTTTGAGATTGATACTTGTTATTAATGCTGGTAACATAAATATCCAAATACAAGCACATATTATATTTTTCACACTCTCCTCCTTATATCACAAAAGTTTCTACTTTTGTCAAAGTATTTTTATCCCAAATATAAAATATTTTGGATGGTGTGATTGAATTATTTGTATTTTTCTTTATATATAAACTTTTTTTTATTTTTTTTATTATTTTTGGTGTTTTCATATCACCTCCTATTTTATTTTTTCTATTACTCTTAATTTTGCACTCCTTGATCTTGGATTTTGTTCTATTTCTTGTTGTGATGGGATTAGAGGTTTTTTTGTAATTAGTTTCCATCCTCCCATCTTTGCCATAAATCTAAAAGTTTCCTTAACAATTCTATCTTCAAGAGAATGAAAAGTTATGACAGCTATTCTTCCACCTGGAGCAAGTATATGTATAACTTTTTGAAGAACTTTTGTTAAATTTTCAAATTCATAATTTACAGCAACTCTTAGAGCAAGAAAAGTTTTTGTAGCGGGATGAGATGCTCTTTTTGTTTGAGCTTTTAT
>JANZZP010000084.1 GCA_026419335.1 Elusimicrobiales bacterium
AATACTATTTATAAAATAAGAAAGATAAAGTCCTGCACTAACTGAACTAACAGGTGCTGTAAGAAGATAATCTAAAACTAATGCAGATACAGAAAATTTAGCAAGTGTTTTACCCAAGCTTTCTTTTACAACAACATAAACCCCACCTCTAGTAAAAATCGAAGAAGACTCTATAAATGCCATAAGTAAAAATCCAGCAAGAATCATAACTGCAACTATAAAATAAGGAAAAGCTGGGCCATATGCTTTAGCAGCAATACCACCAGCATAAAATGCACTAGAACCAAAATCACAAAGAACTATTGCACTTGCTCTCCAAAATGATATAAAACTAAGTACTGCAGTACTTAAAATAAGTACATTTTTTATCCTTTCATTCATAAAATTAAAGAAGAGTTTTTAAATAATGATAAACATCATCCGGAGTTTTTAATTCAGAAAGTTTTTTTACAACAGAGACTTCACGCAATAAGCTAGAAACTAAACCAAGTATATTCAAATGTTTTTCAAAGTAATTTTGATTAAGAGGAGAAAATAAAAGAAAAACAACTCTTACTTCTAACTTCGTTTTAGGTTCTACAGGATAATTTGAAAGTACGACAAAAAGTGAATGAAAAGTTTTTATTTCTTCAAGTTTTAGGTGTGGGAAAAAAAGTCCATTTTCAAAAACAGTAGTAAATGAAGGCGATCTTAAAGCTTTTGCTTCAAGTGTTTCATATAAAATCTCTTTTTCAATTGATGGATATAGCGTGTTTAGACACCAAGTCACCAATTTTTTAAAACTATCAAAACGTTGATGATTGATAATTATTCGTGTTGGTGAAAAAAACTCTTCAAAAAGCCTTAATCTACAAGTAGGTGAAGAGTCAACCATAATCATATTATACAATTTAAAGAATTATCATTCTCCAGAAATAAAAACTGATATTTCATCGGCAAGTTTAAGAGCTATATTTCTAATATCATATATGTTTGATATTAAAGAATATTCTTTTGATTTACCATCTTTTATAGAGAAAACCACCATATTAAATTCTGCTTTTATTTCATCCCGTTTAATTATATTTCCCCATACGGCATAGTCTGCACCAATACTTTTTGCTGTTTCTATTACATTATATTGTTCTGTAAATAAAGATTTTGCATTAGATATATACAACGGATCAAGTCTACTTATAACAGCATGATTTTTTTCAATAAGCCTTTCTTCTATTGAATCAGCAATAATATTACTATAATTTACATCATCATTATTAAAACCAAAAACAACAATTTTCTTTTTTAAAGAAATTTCTTTTGCAATAAATTCTTTAAATATATATTCCTCTTCTTTTTTAAATTTTACATCCCCAAATCTATATTTAATCATAACTCTATGAGTATTATCAATGTTAGAATAAGGAAAGAAACAATACTCAATTCCAAATCCACCCACAGAAATATCAAAACCACCAGTAAAAATTCCAGTCCATCCAAGTTCTCTAAAGTTAATAGTATTTGCTCCAATTCTAAAGTTAAAAGTTGTATCTTTATAAATAAATTTATACTCAACTCCACCCACGGCATATGTTTTATTATCAATTGGAAATTTTAATTCAAAAACACCCCTAATAGTATTGGAATATATATAATCAAAACCAGTGGCTATTTCAAGTGGCAATGAATAGTACCTATTACCGGATTTAGATGAAGGACCAATATTTCTAATAATAATAGAAAGTCCTGACTTTTTACCCTTAACATAAAAACCACCATCAAAAGCTAAACCTCTTATCTTATCATAAACAAGATTTGATTCTATATATTTAATTTTTACTCCAAATCTCTCTCTCCTACCCCATCCATATGAGTACGAAAAAATAAAATCATAAGGAGAAAATTTCCCGTTTATATTTCCAAATTCATCAATTTTTATAAAATCACCATAATCAAGATAAGAAAGAGAAAAACCTTTAAGAATATATTCATTCCTAATTAAAAAAGCAAGATCTGTTTGATATGAATTAACATTATTTTTTTGGAATCCAATAAAAAATGAATTAGCATAATATGTATACATGGCTGCAGGATTTAAAAATATATTATCTTCTACCAACATGGCACTCCCTGCTCCACCAAAAGAATAAAAATAAGGAGAAACTGGAGACTTTAGAATCGAAAAAATTGTTTGACCCCTTGCTTTATCGCTGAAGGCATCAGCCACCGAAGAATGAAGATTAATTTTCAAATCAAATAATAAAAATATAAGAAATATTCTCTTATTCACCTGATATCTTTTTTAAATCTTCTACTATGGAAGAAATTCTTTTTTTAATTACATCTTTTTCAAGTAAATCAAAATCTTCAATTATATCGCTTAAATACTTACTAACATATTTTGGAGTTGTTTTATTTTGTGCATATTCAATTTTCACATTTTCATTATCTATTTTTGAAATTCTTTCAGATATTTCATTTTTAATAATTTCCTTTATTTCATTTTCAAAAGAAATAATTTTACTTTCTACTTCATTGATTTTTTCTTCTATATTTTCAATTTTTAAACTTATATCTTTAATAATAGATAAATTTTCATTTATATTTTTAAGAAACATAATTCCAAGATTTGTTTTTTCTTCTTCTTTTCCATCTTTCAAATCTTCACGTTCTAAATTTTCAGATGTATTATCGAAAATCGTTTCCTCTTTTCCTTCATTTCCTACAAATACAATATCTTCTGGCTCTTTATTCAAATTTTGATTTATAACATCTTCTGTATCATTAGATTTTAATTTAATATCTTCATTTTGAAAATTACTTAAATTATCATAAACAGACATCGAAACTTCATCTTTATTATCTTCATTATTTCCAACTTTTTCATCCATAAGCCTGCGTATTGAAGATACAATAACAACAGCAGACGAAATAGCTAAAAGCACATAAATATAAAAAGATATATCTTTCCAAACAGAATAATAGTCCATAACCTAAATTTTATAATTAAATTAGAAGTAAATCAAGAAATCTTATAGATTAAATTCATTTCCTTCTTGCGCAGCAAAACATTCTATATTTATTTTTTCTTTCTTGAGTATTCTTCTACATTTTTTTACAATTAAATCTATTTGCTCATCCATCCTTTCTTGATTATGATGAAAAAGTATAAGTTTTTTAGTTCTACATTTAATAGCAAGTTCTAATGTATCAATATAACTTGAATGTCCCCATGTTTTTCTTATTTCATATTCTTCTTCAGTATAATCTGCATCAGCTATAAGTATATCACAATCTTTTGCAAATTCAACATATTCATTGAAACTTCTACCTCCTGGATGTATATATCTCAATTCATTATCAGTTAAGAAAACTATTTTTTTATCACTTTCTTCAAATCTATAACCTAAACCTCCATTTGGATGACTCAACTCAATTGGAATTATTTTTATATCGTTTATCTTTATACCATCTTTTTTCATAGTTATAAAACTAAATCTAGCATCTATCTCCTCAAATTTTACGGGGAAACCAGGAGGTTGCATTACTTTAGACACAATAGCCCGAACATCATCTGTAGAATAAGAACATCCAGTCATTATAATTTCATTTCTTTTATCATATATAGGAGCAAAAAAAGGAAATCCTAATACATGATCCCAATGTTGGTGAGTAAAAATTATATAAATTTTTCTAAATTCCTTATCTTTAATTTCTTTACCTAAATTCCTAATTCCAGTACCACAATCTATTATAAGCATATTACCATCTTTATCTGTTAAAGAGAGACAAGTTGTGTTACCGCCATATTTCAAAAATTCTTTACCACAAACTGGAACAGAACCACGAGTGCCCCAAAATTTTATTTTCATATATTCTCCAAATATTTTAAAGAGGTATGTTACCTTTTATATCTTTATTAGTCCCGACATTTTTATTTTTCAATACTTTAAATGCCTCTATAAGTTTATACCTAACATGTTTTGGCTCTATAACTTCATCAATAGAACCAGTAGATGCTGTCTGATATGGAGAAGCAAATTTTTCAGAATACTCTTGTGTAAGTTTATTTTTTAATAAATCTCTCTCCTCATCTTTTGCTTCTTTAAGTTGTTTTGAATATAATATTTCTATTGCACCTTGAGGTCCCATAACAGCTATCTCAGCACTTGGTAAAGCATAATTGATATCTCCACCAAGATATTTAGAACTCATAGCAATATAAGCTCCACCATATGCTT
>JANZZP010000071.1 GCA_026419335.1 Elusimicrobiales bacterium
CAAGCAAGATATACCAAAGCCGAACTCAGTAGTTGAAACGATAAGTTCTGCAACTTCCTCTGGAATTAACTTTTATATTACAGATGAAACATTCTCTTTTGAGTCGGATGCTAAAAAGACATGTGTTGAAAGAATGAATAATATAAAAAATTATGGTGTGTCAGTTATAGGTTGTAGGGTAATTGAAAAAGATAATGATTATTCTTTTATAATAGAATATATTCCTGAACTTAAAAACTCTCAGTTGGTTAATCCTATAATTATAAGCGAATATTTATCATCAAGAAGTTATTGGAATGAGAATGATGCGGAAAAGAATGTGGAAAGTGCTTTTATGAAGTTAAAAAATTCACCTCTCAAACCAATTGATAAAATTGTATTTGAAAATAATGGGGAATATTTTTTTAAGATAACTTATATTGTTACAAATATCATAAAAAAATCACAAAAATATTATGTTAAATTTGAAAAAATTATTTTAGGTAATTATACTTTCGAATCAGAAGCAAAAAAAGCCATACCTCAAATTATAAATAATCTCAAACAAAATAATATTGCAGCTTTGAAAGGAAAAGTTATTGAAAGAAATAATAATTATTCAGTTGAAATTGAATATTTAAATAAAACAAATAATATTAATACCTCTTATAATAATCCGGAGTATTCAGTTGATAAATATGTTTCACAAGAAACTTTTACATTTGAAACTGAGGCTCTAAAAGAAGGAATCAAAAGAAATGATATGTTTTTAAAAGCTGGACTGAATGTAATTTTAAATTATGCAGTTCAAAACAATAATGATTGGAGTTTTGGAACTGATTATATTGTAAAGAATATATATAAGAATGGTATTCTTGTTGGAAAAGAACATTTGATAAAAAGATATGATAATATAGAAGTTTTCGATTTTGAATCGGAGGCAAAAAAAGAATTAGAGGAAAAAATTAAAAATTTTAAAGAAGCAGGATTGTATCCTATAAGTTATAAAGTTTTTGAAGTAAATTCAGGATATTCTTTTTTCATAGATTATATTCACAAAATAAATTAAAGAAATGATATACCAAATAAAAAATATAGAAAATATAGAGATAATTAGAGAGATTGGTTCTGGTGGAATGGGAGTAGTGTATGAAGGATATGATACAGTCCTTGATAGAAGAGTTGCTGTGAAAATGATGCTTCCTAATATGATAACTCCCCAAGGTAAAAAAAGATTTTTGAAAGAAGCTGCTATTATGGCTAAAATAAATCATCCAGCCGCTGTTAATGTATATTCATTTGGAGAGATAGAAATAAATGAAAAAAGAGTTCCATATTTTGTAATGGAGTATGTTGATGGAAAATCTCTTGCAGAATTAATTACAAGACTTAAAATATTGAAAAATAGCAAACCAGAAGAGCTTGAAGAATATGGATATATAACTCATACCAAAAGCTATGGAGGGTATTACTTTTTAAAGGATTTTATTAAAGTTCCAATTGAAGAAAAAGAATGGATTGAAAATTCATCTAATCTTATATCGAATATAGCAGATGCACTTTATGAAATACATAAGGAAGGTGTTATACACCGTGATATCAAGCCTTCAAATATATTAATTTCTAAAAAAGGTCCAAAAATTGCTGATTTCGGACTAGTTAAAAATATATCATCAAATAGCATATCTACTCAAACTGATTTTGTTGGTACTATTAAATATTCTGCTCCTGAGATATTTTCAAAAGGAAAACATTCAATACAATCTGATATATACTCTCTTGGAGTAGTTTTCTATGAACTTTTAACTTTAGTTCATCCTTTTGAGTTTTCACAAGAGGATTCTCCTGCTTATATAATGGGAAGAATAATTAAATCAGAAATAAAACCTCCCCATTTATTAAACAAGGCAATACCAGAACAGTTATCAAAAGTCATATTGAAAATGTTAGCATCTAGTCCAAAAGATAGATTCAGTTCAATGAAGGAAGTGTCAGAATCTATAATGCTTTCTAAACAATCACAAATAGAAAAAATTATAACAGATATTGCCTCCATATTTAAAAAAGAAAATATAGAAATATCTCAATCAGATAAGGAAATTTCAAATGAAAAATTAAAATTAGCTTTGAAATCTTATACTCTTTTGGATTTTTCAGAAGCTTTGTTCTTGATTAATGATTCTATTCATTTTAATTATTTTAATATTGACGCTTATCTTTTGGCTATGCTTATTTCATTGCACGGTAATATATTTCCTAAAAATATCAGAGAAAAATTTGATGAAGTTAAAAAATATTTTAAAAATTTTGATCACGTAACATTAGAAAAGGCAAAAATTTTGGATCTCTATTTATCAAAAGATAGGAGATGGATAGATTATGCTATAAGTTTTGCTAAAAGTAATAGTAATTTTATGTTATACCACATAATTGCAAGGGAAAGAAAGGATTTAGCTGAATTTTTTCTAAAGAAAGCTCAAAATGAATTTCCTGAATTTGCTGACTTTTCTAAGCTTCTTTTAGATATATATTCAAACAAAGGAAACATCGATATTAAAAGCATTGAAAGACTAAAAGATAAACCAAATATAGATCTTTTGGTTAGAGTAATAATAATAGAAAGGTATTTGTGGGAATTATATGATATAGAAAAAGCTGAAAATGAAATAATAGAGGTTGAAAAAAAATATCCATACAATTATTCAATGTTAATATATAGATTATATCTTGACATAATTAAATGTGATGATGAAAGATTCTTAATAGATATAAATAAAATTATAAGCGTTATACCTGATGATATGAAATTTGGATTTTATCTATTACTTTATTACTTTTATTTTAGAAAAAAAGAGTTTGACAAAGCAGAAAGATATTATAGAATTGCAAAGAATCTTGGAGTAAAAGACATTAAAACACTAGAAGATATACAAATTGAAACAAAAAACCCAGATTATTCTGTTTTTGAAAACTCAGATAAGAAAGTTATTGAATTTTCTTATTCATTATTTCTAAATGATTTTATAAACTATTTTCTCGAAGCTGAACTTATGTGGTTTTTTAAGGTGAATACTAAAATTGTAGTATTAAATGAAAACAATGATGTGCATTTCTACTATATATCATCTAAACCATCTGGAAGGATTGATTTTATACCACTTGGAAATTTTTATGATTTAAAAGGAAATATTTTAAAAGCTAAATATAGACAGATATCGCAGAATTCATATTTTGTAGAGGTTGAAGAAGGAGAAGAG
>JANZZP010000023.1 GCA_026419335.1 Elusimicrobiales bacterium
CTTCTGAACCACTTGCAGGTAGAGTAAGAACACACAAAATTGGAACAGCATTTTCTATTTTTGATTTATTTATAAAAAAATCCCAAACATCTCCATTATAATTTATACCAGCAGCAATCGCTTTTGCTTCATCAATTACACGTCCACCACCACAAGCAACTATTATGTCACATTTTTCTTCTCTAAATTTTTTTATTCCTTCCTTCACATGAGAAAGAACTGGATTTGGTTTTACTCCATTGTGCTCAATAAAAGAAATTCCATACTTTTTAAAACTTTCTACAACTTTATCATAAACACCATTTTTCTTTATACTTCCCATACCATAAACAAACAATACTTTTTTTCCATATGTTGATACCTCTTTACCAATCTTATTAATTGTATTTTTGCCAAAAATTATCTTTGTAGGATTTTGAAAAATAAAACTATCCATACATTACCTCCCTTTATTAACTTATTTAATAGCATTAATAAATTTTTCAAAAGATTTTATCATCCTATCAACACTTCTAAATACCACAAATCCTCTATCTATCGCATAATCAACATAAGGATCATACTTGCTACCACTAGCTACACATAAAGGAATAAAAACATCTCTTTTCTTAATAAGCTTAGATATATAATTAATAAATGATTTTTCAAGATCATCAGGAGAACCTTCAGATTTTATAGTATTCATTGCTGGAGTTAATGGAATCATTGAAACAAATATACTACTATAAAAACCAGATTCGTAAATAGCCATTATTATCTCAGCTATTGCTTCATCACAAGCCATAGGAGTTAAATCCATAGGATTTCTAAAATCTACTATTAAATCAAGTTTAAACTTTTTAAGTATCTGATTAATTTTTTCTTTAAGAGTTTCATCGTCTATAAACGGATCCAAAAAAGATATATTATCTCCCATCCCTGTTGTTTCAAACCCAGCATTACTTAAAAAGAAAGCTTTATTATTTTTAAAATTATACAAAGAGGCATAAGTAGTCAAAAAAGCCATATCACAAAACTCATCAAAACTACTACATATAATTGCTCCAGATTCATTAAGAAGTTTTTCAAAAACAATATAATCACCGGCAATTGAAGCTGTATGCCCCATCACAGCTTTTTGTCCAATTGAAGTTCTTCCAGCTTTATATATAACCAGTATTTTTCCATCTGATTTCATCCTCTTGGAAATTTCAATAAGCCTTTTACCATCTAAACTTTTAAATCCTTCAATGTAAGATAAAACCACCTTCACATCTTTTTTAGAAAAATAATCTATATAATCAACAACTGTAACATCATGTTGATTACCAACAGTAATAGTATAATCACAAACTATATGAGGAATTTTAGTAAGCGTTGAAATAACAAAAGCACCACTTTGACTTACAAAAGCTGAAGGAGCCATATTTGGATTTTTACCTATAGGTGGTTTCATTTTATAGTCTGGTATAAAAAAAGTATTGACATTAGATCTATTTAAAACAATACCCATACAATTAGCACCATTTAGGGCAAAATCCGAATTCTTTTCACGTGCTTTTCTAATTAAAGAAACAATTTCTTTTTGAATATTTTCAGTTCCAGATTTTTCTCCAATCCCACCGGTAATCAAAACAATACCATTAATCTTACCGCTATCTGATACTTCTCTAATTACACTCACTACATTTTCAACAGGTACAGAAACAATATACATATCAATTTTATTAGTCGGGATTGATAAAAGATCTTTATAACATTTAATACCATCAACGCTTTCAATTCCATCTTTTATAATATACATATTCTCTTTTGGAAAACCAGCTTTAATAGTATTGTTAAGTATAATTCTTCCCAAATTGTATTTTTTTTCACTAACACCACAGAAAGCAATATTTTTAGGTGATGTTAAACTATCCAAAGCAGATTCTGTGGGTATAACTCTTTTTTCATCTATATTACTCTTAAATCTTAAAACACCATCAGCAGCATATAACTTACCATTTGAAACTATAAAAGGATTTACTTCAAATTCTTCAATGATAAGATTTTTCTTTTCAAAGTCAATAACTAAATTTATAAATGATTTTAAAGTTTTAACTATCTCCTCTAAAGTAGTTTTGGCTGAAACTCCTCTAACTTTTCCAAGTGTATACGAAAAAGTCCAACTTTTTTCTACAAAACTTACGATATTTTTCTCGCTACAAGGCAATGACAAAAACTCAGGCACATATTCTTTTTTAATGCTTTTCATAAGTTTTTCAGTATATGTCCCACCAGGTCCAACCATCATGATAAAACCAAAAGCGTTATCATATTTAATGCCTACAAGTATTTCTTCTCCTAAAGCTGGAGAATGTTCTAAAAATTCAACAGCTAAAACTCCATCACATTCTATTAAAACTATTTCATCAAATGCTTTGTTAATGCTATTTTTATCTTTTGAAACTACTTTTACACCTCCAATATCAGTTTTATGAAGGTTTTTAGAAGAAACTATTTTTACCACTATTTTATTACTACTAAAACTAAGAGCTTTCTCAATAAATTCTTCTTTATCTATCTTGTCATATGGCATATAAAAATATTCAGGAATATTTATATTATAGTTTTTAAGAATATCATATACTTCTAGTTCGTTTAAAATTAACTTATTAAAATAGGTTTTCATTTATACCTCCACTCATCTATCTTAATTTTTTCAATAAATCTAAAAACATCTCTTTTTTTTATACTTCCAGCTCCCAACGTCAAAACATCTGAAACAGCAAACGAAGTCGCAATTTTCAAAGTTTTTTCGTAACTAAAACCTTTAATTTTTCCATATATAAAACCAGCCATAAAGGAATCACCAGCTCCAACCCCACATATTATAGAATTTATCTTTGGAGGAAATATGTTAAAAACTTTATCTTCACATACAGCAATTACCTTTTTTGCTTTATCAGTAATTATTAAATTTTTAAGTCCTTTTTCTTTATACTTTAAATAAACTTCTAAAATATTTTTTTGAGAATTTATTTTCCCAGTTAAATCCTTAAATTCGTAAGCATTTATTTTAACAACTTGACAACCTAAATTTAAAAAATATTCAAGGACAGGATATGTTACATCAACATAAATTTCAGCATTATTTTTATTCGATATAGCGAAAATTTCTCTATAAAATTCTAAAGATAAACCCCTTGGCATTCTCCCTGAAATAACAACTGCTTTTATTTTAGAAGATAAAGCTCTAAATTTATTAAGTAATCTATTAATAGAACTTTCTTTAATGAAAGGACCTTCCTCATTGATATCAGTTGAAACTCCATTGGTATCCACAACACTAGTACAAACTCTACTTTCACCTTCTTTTTGATATACTATATCATAATTTAAATTTTCTTTATTAAGGTAATCCATTATCAATTTACCAGTATATCCACAACAAAATCCCATTAAAAGATAATCACGATTAAATACAGAAAGTGCTCTTGCTACATTAGCACCTTTCCCTCCACATCTTATTATTTTTGGATCTAATCTATAAGTATGAGATTTTTTAAAATTAGGTATTAAAAAAATTTTATCTATAGTCATATTTAAATTAAAAATTATAACCATAAATATAATTTATCAATTTTTTTATTTTTTTTGTATTATATTATTTATGGGAAGTAACTATTGTATATGTCTTGTAACGACAGATTCCACAGAGGTAGCAAAGAAGCTTGCTTTTGGACTCGTACAAAATAAATTAGCAGCATGTGTAAATATAATATCAAATATAACCTCTATATATGAATGGCAAAAAAAAATTGAAAACTCTCAAGAAATATTACTTATAATAAAAACTAAAACTACTCTAACAAAAGATATAATAAAATATATAAAAGATAATCATAATTATTCTATACCTGAGATAATCTTTTTACCCATAATAGATGGAAATGAAGATTATCTTGATTGGATTGGAGCTAATACATTATTTACAACTAATATACCAATAGACAAAGAAAAAAAAGAGAAGCAATGAAGACTTTTCTACATACTATAGTTGTTATTGTTGTAGGTAGTCTTGTTGGTACAACCCTAACAAAAATAGCTTCAATAATATGGACTCCAAATTCAAATATACTTTCCATTCTTCAAAATTCCATAAACACAGGACTCAATCCTACAACAATTGACTTAGGAGTAATACAATTTACTGCTGGTTTAATTTTCAAATTTAACATAGCCACGATAATTGGAATATTCTTAACAGCTATTATATATAAGCAAATAATAAAATGAAAATAATCCTTGCTTCTTCTTCTCCCAGAAGAAAAAAAATTCTAAAAGAGATGGGAATAAAATTTAAAGTTGTTCATCCAAATATAAAAGAAAAAATTATTTATAATAAACCACACAAACTTGTAATGGAATTGTCAAAAATAAAAGCTCTATCGGTAGCGAAACAATATCCCTATAATGTAGTTATAGGAGCAGATACAATAGTTTATTGTAAAGGTAAAATTATTGGCAAACCCAAAAATATAAGAGATGCAAAGAGATTATTAAAAATCCAATCTGACAGTTGGCAAAAAGTTTATACAGGAGTAACTATTGCTATTTTAGGTAAAGGACTGATTTTAACTGATTACGAAAAATCTTTATGTTATATGAGAAAATTAAATGATAACGAAATAGATAAAATTGCTAAAAGACATCTTGATAAAGCAGGAGGATGGGCAGTACAGGATAATAACGATAAACTTATAAAAAAAATAATAGGTGATTATACTAATGTTGTTGGTTTCCCTAAGAAATTAGTAAAAAAAATGTTAAAAAAAATAAATATTTTATGCTATAAAAAATAAAATGAAAATAATTATTATATTTTTGCTATTCATAATATCATGTCATAACAACTTTAATAAGTATTCTGAAAATTCTGAAATTGAAGATTTTCTTAACTCACTAAAAAAATCTAGATATTCATATTTAGTCAATTATCTTTTAAAAGAACCTATAATCGTATCTTTTAATCCTGATTCATCTTTAGATTGCCCTGTTGTAAACCTTGATAAAAGGCAGCTTCTAGTTCCAAGAAAACCATATAAGAATTATAATTTAATTCTAACTCAAGTGGCAAAAAGTCTTTATGAATATAAAATAAAGAAAAAATATAATATAACAAATGAGGTACCATATGAGTTTAAACTAATTTCTGCATATTTTGAAATTGAATTTATTATAACTCACCTTTCTCAAGAAGTAATAAATGAAATAAAAAACACTCCATATGAAAAAAAAATATGTTCTTATATATTAGATGAAGAAAGTTTTGAAAAACTTATTAAAGATGAAGAATATATTACAGATAAAAGGTGTCTCAGACCGTCTATTGAACTTTCATATTATCTAAAAACGATAAAACAACTTAGAGAATCTTTAAATGATGTCCATTCTGAAGGTTTCTTTAGAATAATATATGATATGGAGATTGAAAAAGCTAAAAGAGGAGATGAAACATACTATGACGCATATCGTAATTATTATTATGCTGTCTCAAAACCGGAGATGAATCAATATAGAGATTTTAGAAGAGATATTTATTTAAGATTAAAATCCTTAAAATCATTTGAAAGGTTCTATAAAAGTGAAATTAAAAAACTTAAAAATAATAGAATAAAAGCAAAATCTCTGTTATCAAATTTTGTTTTTTGTGGTGAAATTAAATAAAATTAAGTATTACCATGGAAAAATTTATAGTAAAAAAAACATTTGAGATATCATATGCCCATAGATTATACAAATATAACGGTAAATGTGAAAATTTTCATGGTCATAATGCAAAAGTTGAAATAATAATAGAAAGCAATAATTTAGACAACCAAAGTATGGTTATAGATTTTAATAAAATAAAAAATATTGTTGGTAACTGGTTAAACAAAAATTTAGATCATGCAACTTTTTTGCACAAAAATGATCCTCTTGTAAAAGTTTTAAAACGACATAATCAAAAAATAATAACATTTGACGAAAATCCAACAGCAGAAATTATTGCTTTGTTTATATTAAAATCATTAGAAACTATGGGACTCAAAAATATAAAAAGCGTAAAGTTTTGGGAAACATCTTCATCTATGGCTGAATATATTAAAGGAGACTAAAAATGAATAAAAAAGAGTTTGACATTATAATAATAGGTAGTGGACCCGCAGGGTTAACTGCTGGAATATATGCACAAAGGGGTGGAATGAAAAGCATAATAATTGGAGGACCTGCTCCAGGTGGACAACTTTTGCAAACAACAGAAATAGAAAACTTTCCAGGTTTTGAAAAACCAATAAGTGGATACGATTTAATGTCAAGAATGATAAATCAAGTAAAAAGACTAGGAGCTGTATTTACAACTGAATTTGCAAATGAAATAAAAATAATTAAACCTTTGGAAGTTAAAGCTGGAAATTCTATTTATATAGCTAAAGCTATAATTATAGGAACTGGCTCTACACCACGAACGCTTGGAATAGCGTCCGAAGCTATTTTTAGCAACAAAGGTGTATCATATTGTGCAACATGTGATGGTTTTTTCTATAAAGGCAAAGATGTATGTGTTATAGGAGGGGGAGATAGTGCTTGTGAAGAAGCAAGTTTTCTTACAAATTTTGTAAATAAAGTATATTTAATACATAGAAGGGATGTTCTTAGAGCTGCTCCACTAGTTCAAGAGAAAATTAAAAAAAACCCAAAAGTAGAAATAATATATAATACTGTTGTAAAAGAAATAGTAGGAAATGATAAAGTAGAAAAGGTTATTTTAAAAAATCTAAAAGACAATTCAGAGAAAGAACTAACAGTTAGCGGTGTTTTTATTGCAATCGGACATAATCCTAATACAGAACTAGTTAAGGGGAAAATACTGATAGACAATGATGGTTACATAATAGTAGATTCAAATTATCAAACATCAGTAGAAGGCATTTTTGCTTGTGGTGATGTAGTTGACAAAATATACAAGCAAGCAATCATTGCTGCTTCAAGCGGTGCGATAGCAGCTATAAATGCTATAAAATACATAGAAAAAAATTTCTGAATTTGATAAAATATTAAATAGAATTTTGTTTATATAGGCCCCCATAGCTTAATGGATAAAGCAACTGCCTTCTAAGCAGTTGATCCAGGTTCGATTCCTGGTGGGGGTACTTTTTAAAATGTTTAATGAAGTTTTTCACTATTAAAAACAAAAAAAATTTATTATTAAGTTTTTTAATTTTAAGTGGCTGCTCTGAAAAAATACTAGAACAAGCAGATAAACTCTACGAAGAGAATAAACTTTCTGAAGCAATTTTTTATTATGAAAAATACTTACAAATATCAAAAAAACCTACAAAAATAGAAGAAGCATTATATAAATCAGGCATGATATATAATACTTTTTTTAATAACTGCCAAAAATCAAAAGAATACTTTGAATCTATAGTTAGAAATTTTCCAAACTCAAAATATAAAGAGGAAGCTTATTTTAGAGCAATTTTTTGTCCAAATTATTTTTATCCTGCTTATAAAAAAATAATATTAGGTGATAGTCAAAGCTTTGGAAAAAATGCAAAAGAAGTAATAATTATAAAGAATAAAACATTTTCTCAAATTGATTTAATATCAGAAATATATGCTGGCAAAAAATTAATAACTAAAACACATAAAAAATACTTAATAAAAGATTTAGATTTTATTGAAAAAACACAAACCTCTATACAACTTATAATAAAATATCCAATAATTAATAAAAAATATCAAGAAAAGGATGGAACCATTGTAGAAATAGAAACAAACAAAACAATAATCACAAAAGCAGGAACATTTAGTAACTGTGTGCTTATAAAAAAACATATACCAAATTCAAACACAGCAACCCTATATTATCTAGCTCCAGAAATTGGTAAAATTTTAATTAGTTCATTGTATGGAAATAAAGAAACTAGGATAATGGAACTTATATCTTATGAGTGATTATCTTCAAGATAGCATTTTTAATTATCAACCAAAAGATGATATTGTTCAGAATAAAAATGATAAACAATCATCATTCGTATTTTCATATTCAAAAATGTCTCTTTATAATGAATGTCCATTAAAATATAAATTCAAATACATTGATAAAATACCAGAAAAACCCAAAAAATTTTTTTTTATTGGAAGAGTTATACATTCTACTTTAGAATTTTTCTTTTCTCATGTCCCACCTCCATCATTTGAAGAAATTACTAAATTTGCTATAAACCAATGGGAACAAACATCATGGCAAGATAAAGGATATGCATTAGAGGAATATGAAAAGATAGATTTACAAAAAATAATAAATATACTTAAAAATTTCTACTTTAAACACAGCGATAATAAAAAACTTCCTTTTCTGTTAGAATATTCTACATACGTAACAATAAATGGATACAAATTTACAATAATAGCTGATAAAATAGAATATTTAGGAAATGGAAAAATAACAATAATAGATTATAAAACAGGAAAAGAAGGGGATAGGACACCTCAACAGCTTTATTTTTATCAAAAAGTATGTGAAGCAGACCCTACTATCATAAAAAAAATCCAAGAAAAATATTCTGAAAACATTTCATATGTTGAAGTTGAAAGTATGATATATTATTATGTAGAAAATTTAAAAGAAATAAAATATCCACGAGCTAAAAATTCTGAAATAGATAAATTTTGGGATGAAGCCATATCAACAATAGAAAATATATTATCAAACAAATTCTATCCAAACCCTTCAGAAAAATCATGTAGATGGTGTGATTATAAAAGTATTTGTGAGGTATATAAAATAAAAAATACTGATAAAATTAATCAATTATTTGAAGAATATTTAAAAATTAACAATGAAATAGAAAAACTTAAAATACAACTTGAACAAATAGGAAACGAATTAATAAATGAAATGAAGAAAGAAAAAAAAATATTAATTACAAATGGTAAAAAAACACTAAAAATTGAAAAAAAACCAAAAATTGAAGATATACTAAATAATAGAGAAGAAATAAAACAAATTTTAAAAGATTTTGGAATATATGAAAAATTAACAAAATTAACAGCAACTAGTATTATTGAACTTTTAGAAGATCCAAAAACACCGAAAGAATTAATAGATAAGCTTTTAAAATTTATAACAGAAGAAGATAAAATATTTATCAAAGATAATTTTAAATAAATAGGACCAAATTACTATAATTAAATAGTACTTGGTTACTTGAAAATAATTTTATATTAAATTAAAATTTTAAAAAAGGAGGGAAAAATGTTTAAAAAGGTTATATCTATGTTAACAATAATTGTTAATGTTTTAATATTAAATTATCCAATATTTGCAAATTCTGCTCTTGAAAATGCAAAATCAGTAATTTCTAGTCCATCCACATTTGATGGAGCATCGCATAGTTACAAATCAACTTTACCAGAACCTAAAACATCAATATCACAAAGAGTAAATAATACCTCTCAGCAGGAAGAGCCAACTTTCATGGATAAACTTGCACAGGACATTAAAGATAATAAAGCTACCTATATAACAACACTTGGAGCAGCAGGTTTCTTAGGTCTTTTACTTGGCGGACCAATAGGAGCTTTGGTAGGTATAGGAGCAATGTTCGCATTCACAGTGACCCAAAGAGCAGATTATATTGATACTTTTGTAAAGCCAAAAAAATAATTTATATATTATTCTTTTATCTTCTCAACAGTATAAATATATAACTCTGTTTGAGGTTCAGTAAGATATCTATATTCAATCCCAGCTTTTTGACTCAATAATGAGAAAAGGAACTCTTCTTTGTTAGAAAAATGTTCCCATACTTGCGGCAAATAAGTGCCATTTTTATTGCCTCTTTTAACATAAACCCCATGAAAATTTTCTTTTATCTCAGATAAATCCTTTATTTTTATTAAAGGAGATAATAAAGATATTTCTATATTTATTTTTTTAAACTCATCTTTTGATAATGGTTCGAATCTAGGATCTTCA
>JANZZP010000031.1 GCA_026419335.1 Elusimicrobiales bacterium
TCCTGAAGGAGGTCTTAAGCGAGTTGTATGGATGACTAAAGAATTAAAGGAGTTACTAGGTGAAAAATTAAAAAAGCGTTGCGAAGAAATAGGAATTCCTGATTTGATTGAAAAAATCGCAGATGAAACAATAACTACAGATCCTCAAGAATTGCTAGAGTATCTAACAAAAGTAAACCATCCAGCATTATCTTTACCACCATTGATGTAATAATCAAAGACATAAAACAATGGAAAAAAATTTTTTAAAATTCAAACTAAAACCAAAAGATGAAATTTTAGATATTTTAAAAGATAAAAATAACTTAATTATAATTATATGTAGTTCATGTTATGAAGAGTTACTATTAGATACCTATCAATGTAAAATTTTTTTAGACAATTTTATTCCACAAAATAAAAAAATAATCTCTTGTGTTGAACTTAATTTTTTATGTAACTCTTATATGAATAAAGAAAAAATACTTTCGCTTTATCAAAAATACCCTCAAGCAGAAACATTTTGTATCATAAGCTGTGGAATAGGTATACAGTTTGTTTCTGACATTGTTGAGAAAGAAATAGTAGCTCTTACTGACTCAATACAACCACTATACAATCCTACAGCAGCTACTATCCAACATGGTATTAGTTTAAATAACTACAATTTTTGTGCAACTTGTGGGCAATGTTTTTTAAACTATACAGAAAATATTTGTCCAATAGTAAACTGTAGTAAAAGTTTATTAAATGGTCCTTGTGGTGGAGCAAAAAATGGAAAGTGTGAAGTTGATAAAACAAAAGATTGTGGTTGGGAAAAAATTTACAAAAAATTAAAAAATGTAAAAAAAAGTCGTTTGGTATATGAGGTAATTTTTAGAAATTATAACATAGCAACACCTTTACATCTTAAACAATTAATAGACAATAACCTAAATATCCGAACTTTTGATTTTTATGGAGGAATTCATCCAGAACACAAGGAACACACAGATAACTATCCACTCATAGAATTTCCAGCTTCTCAACTCTTATATCTATTTTTATCTCAACACATAGGAAAACCATCTATTTCTATAGTGAAAAAAAATCAATATATAAAAGCATATCAGAAAATTGCAAAAAAAGATGGTTTTATATCTTCAAATTTACATTCTCCTGTAAGTGGGAAAGTAATAGATATAAAAGATATTTATCACCCGAAATTTCAAAAAATGTTACCTGCAATTATTATTGAGAATGATTTTAGAAACGAAATCTCAAGTGAAATCACTCCTTATCCAGATTGGAAAAATCTCCAAAAACAAAAAATAATTGATATTATTGCAGAAGCTGGAATAGTGGGTTTAGGAGGAGCGATGTTTCCTACAGATGTAAAATTAACACCTAAAAAAAGCATTGATACAATAATAATAAATGGTTGTGAATGTGAACCTTATATCACTTCAGACAACAAAGTTATGAGTGAATATGCTAATGAAATCTTTGAAGGTATTGAAATAATAAAATACATTATTGAACCTAAAAAAGTAATAATTGTAATAGAAGACAACAAACCCCAGGCTATACAAACTCTAACTCAAATAAAACCTAAAGATATTGAAATAATCGTTGTTAAAACAAAATATCCTCATGGAGCTGAAAAAATCTTAATAAAAAAACTTTTTGGAA
>JANZZP010000067.1 GCA_026419335.1 Elusimicrobiales bacterium
CATCTTCGTCATCTGTTTTAAAATCTTCTGCTCCAAGCTCTACTACTACACTCATAAGTTCATCTTCATTAGCATCTTGTTTATTTATAGTAATATATCCTTTCTGTTCAAAATTCCAAGAAACACAGCCTGTTTCACCTAAAGATCCTCCGTACTGATTAAAAATTTTCCTTATTTCAGAAGTAGTTCTGTTCTTATTGTCTGTAGTAGCTTCCACTATTACCGCTACTCCTCCTGGACCATAACCTTCATAAACAACTTCCTCATACACTGCACCTGGTATCTCTCCAGTTCCACGCATTATGGCCTTTTTAACATTATCCTGAGGCATATTAGCTTCTTTAGCCATCTCTATCGCTTTGCGTAACCTAGGGTTATTGTCAGGATTACCTCCTCCTTCCCTTGCAGCAATTGTAAGCTCTCTAATGATTTTTGTAAATAACTTTCCACGCTTGGCATCTTGCGCCATTTTTTTATGCTTAATTCCTGCCCAACGAGAATGTCCTGACATAAAATTAACCTCCTTTTTATCTTTTTAAGTGTTTATAGTCAAATTAGATTTAAAAATTTTTATAAAATTTTTTTATCTATTTCAACCTAATGAACTTAGAATGCTCAATTCTTATAGCTTTAGGACCACAAATTTTTCTGCAAATATTACATAAAATACACTCACTATGAAGTATTTTTAATTTTTTATCTTGTTCTACTATAGCATTCATAGGACAGCTAATTTTACAAATCTCACATCTAAGGCAGTTGTTATCTTCAAATTTTAATCTAAATAAAGAAATTTTAGAAAATAATGCTAAAAATCCACCTAATGGGCAAAAGTATCTACACCATATTCTGATAAAAATAATACAAAATATTAATATAAATACTGAATAAATTATTTTTATTAAAGATGATTTATAAAACACAAATGTATAATAAAACGGCTCTAAGATGATAGCTGCAGGCAAAAATAAAATTATAAGAAGTATAATATATTTTACATATCTATAATATTTTTCAAACTTCCTTAAATATTTTACTAACACATTATCTTCTATAAATTCTATCCCTACTTCTTTACCTAAACTTTTTTTGTATCTTGTTTCAATAAATTTTTTTATTCTAAACAAAAATTCACTCAAAGCACCAAAAGGACACAACCAACCACAATATAATCTACCAAAAAAGACAACACCAAACAAGGTCAACAAAATTAATATCCAAAAAAATAAATTTTTAAAAGATGGAAAATTTAAAAAAAGTAAATTTCTAATATGATCAAAAGATACACCACCATATGAAAAAAAACCTAAAAAAATAATAGATGTTAACATAACTGCTATCCTTATCGCACTTATATTTTTTATAAAAGCTATTATTGAAATAAGAAATAAAAATGACACTAATAACGATTTTATAATCTCTTTAGTATGAATTTCATATAAACCTTTTTGTTTCTTTTTACTAAACAAATACTCATTAACTTTCTGAACACATTGAGATACAATTTCATTTATAGCAGTACAACTA
>JANZZP010000089.1 GCA_026419335.1 Elusimicrobiales bacterium
TGCAGTTACCTTTATTTCTTTTGGGCATACTGCTTCACATTCGTATTCATTAGAGCAATTACCAAATCCTAAACTATCCATTATTTTTATCATATTTAAAACTCTTTGAGTTCTTTCTGGATGTCCTTGTGGAAGAAGTGCTAAATGTGATATTTTTGCTCCTGTAAAAAGCATAACAGCACTGTTTGGACATGCGGCTACACATGCTCCGCATCCTATGCAGGTAGCATAATCCATTGCTTTTTCAGCGATTTGTTTATTTATTGGAATTGTATTTGCTTCAGGAGCACCCCCGACATTTACCGAAATATATCCTCCTGCTGCTATAATTTTATCTAAAGCAGACCTATCAATTACAAGATCTCTAATAATTGGAAAAGCTTTCGCTCTAAATGGTTCAATTGTAATTATATCTCCGTCTTTAAATTTTCTCATATGTAGTTGACATACTGTTGAATGTTCGTCTGGTCCATGTGGGTCTCCATTTATTACAAAGCCACAGCATCCACATATACCTTCTCTACAATCACTTTCTACAAATATTGGCTCTTTTCCTTCTTTTATTAATTTTTCATTTAAAACATCTAACATTTCTAAAAAAGACATATCTGGTATTACTCCTTCTACTTTATAAATTTCAAAATATCCTTTGCTTTCCTCTCCTTTTTGCTTCCATACTCTTAACATAATACTGAATTTTTTGCTTTCCATAAATTCCTCCACTAAATTTATTTATAACTTCTTGTAGTTGGTTTTAAAAATTCAAATTCCAATTTTTCTTTATTTAGTTGAGGTTCTTTATTTTCTCCTTTATATTCCCAAACCGCAACGTATGAAAAATTTTCATCATCTCTTTTTGCTTCTCCTTCTGGAGTTTGCATTTCTTCTCTAAAATGTCCTCCACATGATTCTTTCCTATGCAAAGCATCTCTTAATAATAACTCAGCAAATTCTAAAAAATCAGAAACTCTTATTGCTTTTTCTAAGACTTGATTAAATCCTTCATCTCCTACTATTTTTACATTTTGCCAAAACTCTTCTCTTAATTGTGGTACTAATCTTAAAGCTTTTTTAAGTCCATCTTCATTTCTAGACATTCCACAGTATTCCCACATTATTTTACCTAACTCTTTATGAAATTCATTTGGCGTTTTTTTGCCATTTATTGATAATATCTTTTTTATCTTTTTAATTACGTCCTCTTTTGATTGTTTGAATTCATCATCTTCTATAGATGTATTTTCAAATTTAGTTGATGCTAAATAGTTTGGTAAAGTAGCAGATATTATAAAATATCCATCGGCAAGTCCTTGCATCAAAGCACTTGCTCCAAGCCTATTTGCTCCATGATCTGAAAAGTTAGCTTCACCTAAAACGAAAAGGCCATCTATTGTGCTCATAAGTTCGTAATCTACCCATAATCCGCCCATTGTGTAGTGTGGTGCTGGATATATTCTCATTGGCACTTCGTATGCGTTCTCATCTGTAATCCTATAATACATATCAAAAAGATTTCCATATTTTTCTTTTATTTTTTCTACACCTTGTCTCTTTATTGCATCTCTAAAATCAAGATAAACAGCTTCCCCAGTGGGTCCAACTCCTCTACCTTCATCTATCATTCTTTTTGCTGCTCTTGATGCAATGTCACGTGGGACTAGGTTTCCAAAAGATGGATACATTCTTTCAAGATAATAATCTCTTTCTTCTTCTGGTATTTCGTTTGGATGTCTTTTGTCTTCCTTATTTTTAGGGACCCAAACTCTTCCATCATTTCTTAAACTTTCACTCATAAGTGTCAGTTTTGATTGATGCTCACCACTTCTTGGTATACATGTTGGATGTATTTGAGTAAAACATGGATTTGCAAATCCTGCTCCTTTTTTGTAGCACGCCCATACTGCTGTAACATTACATGTTGCAGCATTAGTTGATAAATAAAAAACATTTGAATAACCACCTGTTGCAATAATTACTGCATGTGCGATATATAATTCAATTTCACCTGTTATAAGATTTCTTACAGTAATTCCTCTTGCTTTACCATTTTTTACTACTAAATCTAACATTTCTCTTCTTGGGAATATTTTTACATTTCCTTGCGAGACCTGTCTCATCATTTGAGAATATGCTCCAAGAAGTAATTGTTGTCCTGTTTGCCCTCTTGCATAGAATGTGCGTTGAAGTTGAGCTCCACCAAAAGATCTTGTATCAAGTAATCCCCCATATTCTCTTGCAAAAGGTACACCTGTCGCCACGCAATGATCAATGATAAGTGAAGATATCTGAGCAAGTCTATATACATTTGCTTCTCTAGCTCTATAGTCTCCACCTTTTAATGTATCATAAAATAATCTCCATATAGAATCTCCATCGTATTTATAATTTTTTGCAGCATTTATTCCGCCCTGAGCTGCAATAGAATGAGCTCTTCTTGGAGTATCGTGTAGAGTAAAAACCATAACATTATACCCTGCTTCTCCAAGACTTGCTGCGGCACTTGCTCCTGCAAGCCCACTACCTACAATTATTACATTAAATTTTCTTCTGTTTGCTGGGTTTACTAATCTAGCATTAAATTTATAATTGTCCCATTTTTGTTCTATATGTCCTTGGGGTATTTTAGGATCAAGTTTCATCTAACCTCCTATTCTATAGTCATTTCGACTAAATTATTATATTCTATGTCTGCTTTTATATCAAATCCAAAGAAATAGTAGAGAGAAATCATTGCAAAGCCAACCATCATAAGAGCAACTAAGTAACCAGATATTTTTATAAATATATTATATTTTTCATGATTTATTCCTAATGTTTGAAAAGCACTTTGAAACCCATGGCTAAGATGAAGAGCTAAAGCAATTGAGCCGGTAATATATATTAATACAAATGTTTTATTTCTAAATGCTGAAGTTACCATTTGATAAAATCCCATTGAATGATCTGTAAATTTAAAATGGAACATGTGAAATAGTAAATAGATTATAAGAATAACAGCGGTATAGAGCATAGTGGCTGAACCAATAGTTCTTCCGCCTTGCCAGTTTATTATTTCATATTTTCTTGCTCTTGAATTTATCAAGTTTTCATATCTTACTAAAACCCCCATAAGTATATGTAATATGAATGTTATTAGGAGTCCTATTTCTAAATATATGGTTAAAGGATTTGTGATTAATATATTAACCCAGCCATTATACCATTCTTCACCTTTAAAAAGTAGTAGATTTTCAGCAAGGTGTATCAACATAAAAACTGAAAGCAGGAGTCCTGTTACTGCCATCAGTTGCTTTCTACCTATTGAGGTTTTGATTATTCTTAGTATGAAAAAAAGTTTCATATTTTACCTCTTAATTTGGATTTAAAGAACATAAACTTATTAATTAAAATATATAATTTTGAAAAGAAAAAATCAAATTAAAATTTAGTAAAATTTTAACTAGTATGTTTTTTTTAAAGTTATGTTTAAGTCTACTAGTATTGTCTGCTCAAAATATATTTTTATTGAATGTAAATATTTCTACAACTCAATCAAAGTTATTTCAGAATGATTTAATAGATATTAATATTAATAATAGCATTTCAAATTTTAGTTTTGAAGATTTAATTATATCAAGTAATAATCTTACTGAGCACGAAATACGTGAGATAGAAGAGGAAGAAGAAATAGATTCCCTTAACGTAATCTATTCACTCATAGAACCTCAACCTGTAAATCTTGGTGGTGATGGTTTAATAACGATTATAAGAAAGGAAACCGGTGAAAGTATTACTGTTAGATATAGGAATGAAGATGGGAGTTATAATGATGAGGCACTAGTGAAAATAAATCATATAGCTAGATGTTCTTTGACTGGTGAGGAACGTAAAATTCCAGTTAAACTTATGGAAGTTATTGATAAGATAAGTGATAAATTTGGTAAAAAGCAAATTATACTTTTAAGTGGTTATAGGACAAAACCATTGAATGATATAACTCCTGGGGCTGCAAAAAGAAGTTTACATTTAATAGGTTGGGCAATGGATATAAAAATAAACGGAGTTCCAACTAGAAAAATTAAAGATTATGCAAAATCTCTTAAATTTGGTGGTGTTGGTTATTATCCTGCTTATGGTTTTATACACATTGATATAGGGAAAGTTAGATATTGGCAAAAATATCAATATAGAAAAAAAACTAAATATGCTAAAAAAATTTCTAAAAATAAAATTTATATTACAAATAAAGTTTCAAAAAATAAATCAAATAGTTTATCTAAAAAAAAGTAGAATATTATCATGGGAGGAAAGATGTATTTGTATAAAATTTGTAGTATTTTTATTATATTATTTAATATAAGTCTTTTTTCATATGATAAAATAGAAGTTATTGCATATTTAGAAGATCCTTCCTTGTCATCTCTGAAATATGTGTATGTAAAAGATGATAAAGTTTATGTGCTTTTAAGTAATAATTTAAAAATCTATTCATCTTCACTTACATATATAACATCAATTAATTTGAAATCTGAAAATCCCATTTCTCTTTCTGTTAATGATGATAAAATATATATTTTGGATTCTAAAAAATGTAATATTGATGTGTATGATTTAGATGGAAATAAATTTTTTTCTTTTGGTAGTTGTGGAGAAAATGCTGGACAATTAATATCACCTCAAGATTTAAAAATCACAGAAAATAGGGTGTTTGTTGCTGATAATTCTGGTTTTATCAATATATATAGTTTAGATGGTGTATTTTTGTATTCTTTTATTACTATTTCGAAGGATGGTACGAAAAAATATTTTCCTTCGCGTATTTTCTTTGATCCAGAAAGATTCATTTATATAATTGATAAAAAAAATCAGATGATTGGAAAATATGATATTAACGGTAAATGTCATTTTGAGTATAATAAGAAAGATTTTCCAGCTGATATGACTGAAAATGGATTTATATATACTGGTTCAGAAGATGGTAAAATTAGAGAATATGATATTTATTATAATCAAAAAGGTGTATTTGGTACTAAAGGAAGGAATAAGTATGAATTTCAATCATTTTCTGATATAAGAGCATATAAAGATGGTATATATGTAGCAGATTCTAAAAATCAAAAAATTATATATTTAAAAATTCAAAATAAAAATATTCAAAAATTTAAAAAACAAACTTTATATAAAGATTATATTTGGATTAAACCTTACAAAAGCTTTAAAATAGAATCTTCAGTGTTTAATATATTCAGTGATATTATTTATTTTTACAATGATAAAAAAGGTGCAGAGGGAATTTATATTTATGATAAAGATTCTTCAATAACAAAGCTAATCTCATATGGAAAAGATAGAAATATATCTGGAGTCAGTGATATAATTGAACATAATGGAAGAGTTTATATACTTGATAATATAGAAAAAAAAGTTAAGGTTTATGAAAAAGGAAATTACATTTTTTCATTTGGTGATAAGATGGGTTTTTTAGGAGGGAGTAAAGAGGGAAGATTCTCTGAACCAATTAAAATGACTTTTGATTTATCTGAGAAGATTTATATTCTTGATATTAAACTTTATATGATACAAGTTTTTAACAATGATGGAGTTTTTCTTTATTCTATTGATTTGTCAGCATATAAAAATATTAATTTTCGTGATATTCTCTCAGATGATGAAAATAATATATATCTCCTTTCAGATAAAAAAATATTTATATTTTCATCTGATGGTAAATATATCAAAGAATTTGAATTAAAAAATATTGAATTAGCTACATCTTTCTGTTATGATAATGTAAATTATATTTATGTCCTTGACAAGAAAAAATCAAGAGTTATGATTTATGACAAAAAAGGAACATATATTTCGAGTTTTTTAGGAAAGGGATTTGGGAATAGCGAATTAAAATATCCTTTATTGATAAGGTATAATAAATCTAAAATTTATATATTAGATTCAAATGAAAGAATAACTTCATTCAGTGTTGATTATAATGTTTATTCGTCTTTATTTAATGTTGTTTATGATTCTGCTACTTTTTCTGTTAATTTTAATTTCGAAATTGATAATAAAGAATATTTGAAAAAATTGGTTATAGAAAAATCTACAAATAGTAAGTTTTCGGAGATTTCTTCAACTGAAACAGATTATGATCTTGTTCCAGGAAATACTTATTATTATAGGTTGAAATTAGTATCAATTACAGATAATATTTCGTTTTCTGATATAAAGTCTGTTTTTATTTTTAAAGATATAACAAAAAAAGGAGAACAATCCCTTCAAGTTAACAAACCACCTTTTGAAATAATCCCGGTTAATTTAGATTATATTTTTGCTTCAAGTTATAAATATTACTTGTCGAATCCGGTTGGGAAAATTAATATAAAAAACAATACTACTAACAATTTTGAAAATTTGAAATTATCATTTTTTATAAAAGAGTATATGGATTTCCCTTATGATATAGTTATTGATAGTTTGCCTGCGGGATCTCAAAAAGAAGTTAATGTTAATGCTACACTTAACAGTAAAATTATAACTATCACTGAAATCACACCAATACAAGCTAGGTTGACTCTTGAATATTATCTTGATGGAGAACGTAAAGAAATTTCGCTTAATATTCCTGTAAGGATACTTTCGAGAAATTCAATTGTATGGGATGATATGAGAAGGATTGCAAGTTTTATAACTATTAAAGATCCTGTTATTTTAGATCTTTCAAAAGTTATATCATCAAAAAAAGATGAAATCGAAGCTAATGTTGATGATAACTTGAAAGTGTTTTCTCTTATATATAATTATTTATCATTATTAGGTATAAAATATGTTGAAGACCCAGTAACTCCATACAAAGTTTCAAGAACATCATATACTATTATAGATATGGTGCAATATCCTAGGAATATTTTAAGGATAAAAGCTGGAGATTGTGATGATTTGACTGTTACTTTTTCATCATTTCTTGAGGCATCTGGTATAGAGACAATTATTTTTGATTATGGAGATCATATTACTGTTGGTTTTGAATTAAAGAACAAAAATATTGCCGATTCAGGAATACCCCCTGATGCTATTGTGGATTATGATGGGAATAGTTATATACCATTTGAAGTAACAATGGTCGGAAAGGATATATATTCTTCTATCAAATATGCGGTTAGTAATTATAAAAATAAAAAAGCTGATGTTAAAATATACAAAGTAAGAGACATGTTAAGTATTTATGAACCACCTACTTTTAATGATAATTTTTCACAGGAAATTTCAATTGATAAAAATGTTATTTCAAAATCTCAGTCTGATGTTGATATGATTGAAAAAAGTTATTTTGACTATTATGAAAAGTATTATAAATCAATTCTTGCTGAAGATCCTAAAAATTTTGATGTTTTGATTAAGCTTGCTACTATATATGGATTTCAAGGAAAGTATCAAGAAACCAAAAAGATATTAGAAGAAGTTTTAAAGGATCATCCTGATGATGCGGCTGCGTTAAATAATCTTGGTAATATATACTATATTGAAGGTCAATATGAAAAAGCTAAAGAATATTATGAAAAAGCATATAAGAAAGATCCTTATGATTCAAATATTCTTATAAATTTGTCTAAGACATTTATTAAAATGGGAAAAAAAGAAGACGCTAAAATTATGCTTGAAAATGCTTTTAGAATGGAACCTGAACTTAAAAAGTTTGAAAAAGAAATTTTAAGGGAGGAATAGATGAAATTTATATTTATAGTTTATTTTTCACTAATGCCATTATATATATATACTCAGCAAAACATTGAAACTAAATCTTATAATGAAGTTATTAAAAAGATTAAAATAAAAATTCATAGATTCTTTCATCCTGGAAAATCAACTGTAATAGTCGCTGTTGCCGGAGTTAGAGGTAATAGGTTTGATCTAAGAAAAAAAATATATTGGAAAACTGAACTTTCAACTAAGATGCAAGATAAAATAAACGAAGAAGGAGAAGTAGTAAAAAATATTATAAAGGATTTTGATCCTAAAAAACCTCAACAAATAAAAGATATTAAAGAATATTTGGAAAAAAATCCCAACAGTTTCTTTACTAGTGAACTTAGAGAGTTACTTTCGTTAACTCAGAATATAAAAAGTCAAGAATCTAATTAGTTGTTTTCAATTTTTTGATAATGTCGATAAACGTTTTATCTATTAGATTTGATAATGTTGTGTTTTCAGAACCTCTAAATGTCATTAATGGATATAATGGGAACAATGGCAAGAAAAACGTTGTTTTGACATATCCTTCGTTTTCAATCTTTTCTTCTTTTCCATTATGATTAAAAAGTGCTATCATCTTATAACTGACACCAAGAGATGAAGGAAAAATAAATATATATGGAGTGTCTGTAAGATATGTTTTAATTAATTCCCCATATTCCCACCGTCCATATGTTAAAAGTAATATTTTTATAGTTCCACTTCCTTTTAGTTCATCGTAAAGTCCAAACTCTTTTGCTGAAGTTATTATTTTTTCTTTAAGTTTTATATAATCTTTTTGATTTACTTCAACAGGTTTTAAATCTATGGATTCTTTTTCTAAATTTCTTACCTTATGATAATCTGAATATGGATAGTTTTTCCATTGTACTAAAATTTTTGAAAAACTTTTTTTTTCTATTGTTTTTATTTCATGAAATAAATTTCTTGTAACTATTTCTGTTTTAGAAACAGAAACGCATGATACAGAAAATATTAAAGTAAGATAAAATAAATAAATTAGTATTCTCATAGTTTAAATTATATAAATTTTAAAATTTAATATTATATAGTTTCTTGACTTATTTGTTTTATTTAAGTAGATTATTTTTAGAAGTTGTAAATTTTTAAATTATTAAAAGGAGGATTAATGATTGATCTTGTAAAAAACCTTGCAACCGCACCACGACGTACTAAAGCTTCTGTTATTAGAGAACTCCTTAAATTAACAAATAAACCCGGGATAATTTCTTTTGCCGGTGGGCTTCCTGACCCCGGGGTTTTTCCGTACGATTTTGTTGTTGATTCTGTAAAAAGAATAATGGATAAGAAAGGAAAGATTGCTCTTCAGTATGGGCCAACAGAGGGTTTGTCTGAACTTAAAGATGCTTTTTTAAAATTTTTAGAAAAAGAAGAAGGAATTAAAGCAAAACATGAAAATCTTTTAATAACTACTGCTTCTCAACAAGCTTTAGATTTAGTTGGTAGATTGTTTATAGATGCTTCGGATCCTGTAATAGTAGAACTTCCAAGTTATATGGGAGGACTTCAGGTTTTTAAATCATACGGATGTGATTTTGTGGGTGTTAAAATGATAGATGATGGTATAATTACAACAGAACTTGAAGAAAAGTTAGAATGGTTAAAAAATCAAGATGAACATTATAAATTTGTATAC
>JANZZP010000091.1 GCA_026419335.1 Elusimicrobiales bacterium
ATAGTAGCAACACAACAAAAGCTATTTGAGGGTATGATTTTACTTTTTGTTTTTTCTTTAGGACTTTCAACAACACTTCTTGTTGCAGGTATATTTAGTGGCATAGCAACAAAGCTTCCCAAACCAGGCAGATGGAGTATAGTCATAGAGAAAATCTTTGCATTAGTGTTATTAGCTGTCTCTATTTACTATTTCTACAGAGCTTTTGTGATTCTGATATAAAAATAATTACTTGCCTTAATAACTTGCCTAAAAAAGTATTCTTGTATTTTAGTTATCTTAAAAATTTAAATGTATTGTAAAAAAATCTGTTCTATAACTGATGAAAGTTTTTGTTTAGAAGGTATAGTGATTTTCTAAAATTAAACAAAATTTTTATATTAGGACTTTAGTCCTAGGACTATTTTCCGACGATAATTCCCTTGACAAATAAAGTGGTATTTTGTAAAATTTAATACTTTGTTATTTTTAGAGATTTAAGTTTTATAAAAAATTATTTGTATCAGTTTTTTTCAAGTGTGTTTAGTTATATTTTATCTCCTAATATTGATTTAGGAGGTTGTAGTTTTTGAGTTGAGGTATAATTGGTGGTAAAGTTTTTCACCAAGGCAGAAGTTATGCCACGAGTATTTACTTTGCATTCTAACACTGCTGAGGGTTTGTCAAAAAAGGTGAAATACACTTTGTGATTCATAATACTACATATGCAGTATTGTCAACGGAAGGAACAAATATAATCGGCAATATAGTAATTAGTGAACAAGTTAGCTTTTCTAATGGTAAAATATAAAATAGTACCAGAACAGTTGTACCTTAAAAAATTGTTTTATCTTACTTGTATACATTTAGCAGTTGATGAACCACAACAGGCAAAACAAACATTTTTTGAATTAAGAAATAAATATCCTATTTTTGAATATAGCATGCTTTTAGAGTCATTGATAAAACAAAAAATACTATCAATAAAAGAAATTTTACCATAAAAGGAGGTGAGAGTTTTTTTATAAAACATTATATTAACAATTTCAAAAATAAAAAAGGAGGAAATTTATGATACACAAAAAAAGTTTAATAAAAATTGTTGTCTTCATGTTAGCAACTAAAATTTTTGCAGAAGAACCGTTAAAAACAATGTTAACCACTAATGTTTTAGCTTTAGCATCAGGAATGACAAGTGCAAAATATGAAAGAATGATAAGTAAAAAAAATTCTTGGGGAATAGGTGGTGTTTTGTGGAATTATAACACAGAAGGATGGAAGTGGAATGCTTATGGTGGTGAATTTATATATAAAAATTATCTTAATCTTGAAAAATCACCAGCAGGTTTATGGTGGGGAGTTGGTGTTGGATTTACTAATATTAATGTAGAAAGAACCACTTCAGATGGTACTTATACTGGTAATGTAAGCCTTTTTGCTCCAGGAGCATTTTTAGGGTATAGTTGGCTTTTAGGCAATAATAAAAATTTTATTATATCATTTTTTGGTTCAGTTTCATATTCTGTAGGCAATGCAGAAATTGATGGAGAAAAACTTCCCTATGGTGGTAGTGCTGCAGGAATAGGAGCCGAGGTTGGTTTGGTTTTTTAATAATTTTTAATAATTTTATAAAAAGGAGGGTATTATGATAAAAAAAATATCATTAGTAATACCAATGCTAATAATCTTTTGTGTTTGTTTTAGTTTTGTTCAGTATACTGATACCTCTGGTATAGGTTCTGCATTACAAAATGTTATAAACTGGCTTACAAAAGGTTTAGGTGCTGCTTTGGTTGTTATAGGTATGGTGATAACTGGCATTCGTATGGCTATGCATGACTCTGATGTGCTAAAAAAGGCATTTGGGTAATCGTTGGTGGTTTAATTATATTTTTATCATCAAATATACTTAAACTAATAAACTAATACAATCACTCGCTAGATAATAAATGCAACCACAGGAAACTTTTAAAGCAGTTGATAATAAACTTTTTGTTTTTGGAGTACAGCCGGTTGATATTGTAATACTACTTGTTGGTTTTCTTTTTGTGCACGGAATTATTGCTTCATTAGTTGTTGATATTATCTATGTGATAATTGGTTTCTACATTGCTAAGAGAACTAAAAATAGGTCACAAAATATTTTTATAGTATTATATTCTATATTTTTTAACACCACCAGAGTTGTATATCCCAAACACAAAGGAGGGTTTTTATGAAAAAGTTTAATTTAATAATACTACTACCTTTATTTCTTTTTCTATTTGGGTGTTTCACAATTATGATTCCACCTAAAATATACGAACCATCAATTTTGAAGAAAAATAATGCAGATGTGAGTTACTGTATTGATGAAAAAATTAAAAATATAGAATTGATTACAGATAAAGGTACTAAGTATCAAAGCAATTTTGCACAAACACTTACTTATTCATTACAAAAAACAATGGAACAAATATTCTATAGCCCCAAAGAAGTAAGTAGTTTTGAAGAATCAAAATCAAAGTATTTTGTTTTGTTTGAGAAAGAGACATCTGAATTGAAAGAGATTTATGCTGGGAGTTTGATATATAAAGATTATGAATATAATCTTAAGATAAGAATAACAATATATAAAGATAAGAAAAAAATAGATGAAATAATTGCAACTGGACGAGGATATAAAAGTCATCAAGAAATTTTTGAAAAATTGACGAGTTATGAATGTATTAAATTCGCAACAACTGAAGCTTTAGATAAAATTATTAGAAACATAGGTGAATACTTGATGAATTTTAAGTTTGAATAAGTGAATAAGAATATTTTATACAATTAAATAATTGTGATTTTATTAACACCACTAAAACAACTATATTGACAAAATTTAAGAAGGCCGTTCCCAAGTTATCTGAATCTATGGAGTATTGAGGATGATGTTATAGTTGGAGTTGACCTTCAGATGTCATTGGTGTATGAGGTTGTTTCTGGTGTTGATTTAACATTTAAAACAGATTCTGAAGTTGAAACATTTTTTGAACAGATAAAAAATGTTTTACATTCACTACCTGACTCTATAGTTTTTAGTTAAAAATACACAAAATATACAACCTAAAGAATTAAATTATGTCAATGTAAAAGATTTTGTTAACAAAAATCAAAAAACATATTTTTATCCAGCAGTTTCTGTGGGTAAAGATGTAGTTGTAAGTGTAGTGTCTTATACTCCATATTCTGCAGAAGAGGGTATATTGAGGTTTAGAATATCAAATAATCAAAAGTCTTTTTTCTTTATCAATCTTTTTCAAGTCGAAACAGAAACAAACCAAAAATTGCCTATTAAGGTTTTCTCTGAACAGTTCGTTTCACCAGAACAACAAATAGAAGGGTACATACTTTTTCCTTTGGTTGGTAAAAATTATAATTTTTTAATTTCTGATGGTAAAAATAACTATAAGTTAAGCTTTAAAATACCTTGAAAAAGGGTAAAAATATATGGATAGATACAAGTATATCAAACAACAAAAATATCTCAAAATTTTAATTTATAGACAGTTTGTAAACGCCTTATGGATGTTTTTTTGTACTTCTTTGTTAGCAGTTGAACCCTGGACGGGACTTACCAATCCACCACAGCAAAAAGGTAAGTATTTTTTACACACTGGTTTTATGTTTGATGCTGTGCTTCAGACAGCTATATTTTCATATAATCTTGAATCGCCTGTTATTGCTGAAACTGAATTTGATGTTATATATCTTGATAAAGTTATGATACCTAAAGGGACAAAACTTATAGGATATGCTTCTGTATTAAAATCAGCAGATAGAGTAAATGTGTTTTTCCATACTATGGTTTTTCCTAATGGACAAGAAATAAAATTTGCAGGACTCGCACTACATACAGACGGTTCCGCGGGAGTGCCTGGAAAAGTAAAAAAACATAAAGAAGCAATACCTGCAAAAGTTTTACTTGAAGCAGCTGCAAACATAGCAGCTCCTGGTGTTGGGGGTACTATAGTTAAAGAACTTACCGCCGAACAAGCAAAAGAAATGTCCTACAAACCTACTTATTCTATAACAGTCAAAAAAGGGACTCCTATACTTATCTACAACATAGAGAGAATTGAATACTAAATTAAACAATATCTCTTGACAATTCATAGTTATTTTTTGTATTTTTATAAAAATCTAGTTTTTTCAGAGGTTATTAATGTTTAACCTTCTGATTTTAGAAAGTAGACCACTTTATGCTGAAAGTTTAAAAGAGTTTTTTCAAAAGTTTAAAATTTTTAATAAAATAAAATGTATAGATAAAATAGAAGAATGTATAAAATTATTAAAACAAGATAATAACTTCTCTGTAATTCTCATATGTAAATTACAAAAAAATTTCAATTCTTTTGTTAACAAAATAAAAGAAATAGTTCCTTCTATAAAAATTCTATACCTATACGATCCTGAAATAGATATCTTAAAAGAAGAATTTTTAAATCCCTTAATAGATGGATATATATCTGTTGAGTGGGGAATCTCTGAGTTGAAAAATGCTCTTTTTTATCTTCAAAAAGGAGAAAAAATTTTCCCCAGGACATTTCTTACAAACTTTATAAGCAATAGCTTTAATGAGAGAAATTTTTTATCTCGTGATATTTTTACTCCCCAAGAGTTTATGATATTAAAGATGTTATGTGAAGGAAAAATTAACAAAGAAATAGCATCTGCTTTGGGTATCAAAGAAAAAACTGTTAAAAATTATCTTAGTAAAATTTATTTTAAACTTAAAGTAAAAAGAAAAGCAGAGGCAATCCTAAAAGCAGTTAGTTTGGGTGTAGTTTAGTAAATGTTTCTTAAACAAAAAATTATTTATTTATGTAAATTTTTTTTTGATACTTCCTTACTATGTATTCTGTGCAGTTAAAATTATAGATAATTTTGAGAAATGGCAGTTAGGTTATTTTAGTCAGGTTTA
>JANZZP010000063.1 GCA_026419335.1 Elusimicrobiales bacterium
GGTGATTCGACAAGTATCAAAATTTTAGAAGAAAAACTAAATAAAACTCAAGATCCAAATTTAAAAGCTTTTATAGGTTTTACAATTGAAAAGATAAAAGCTCGTCTTAAATTTCAAAAACAGACAAATAAATAATTTTAGTAAATATTTTTTATTTTTATAATCTAATTTATTTTTATAATCTAATTTTATGATAATTTTATTAATTTAAAAAAAATAATTTGGTGTTATTTTATAGATATATAAATAGTTTTTTAATTTTAAAATTTTAAAAAAAGTTTGATAAAAGATAAATTAAGTTTATAAGAAAGTTTATAAAGTTCAGTTGGGTTGTTATTAAATTTTCTAACCTTTTTGTTTTAAATTCCCCTTTTTTCATTTATTCTTAGTTTTAGCTGAAATAACCTCATCTTCACCTTTATTTAATAGACATTGGCTTTGTGTCCATTGGCTAAATATATCAGTAGCATTTAAAGTCCACAGAAACTCGCCTGATATGCTATTACCACAGTGAGCAACAAGCTCTATCTGGATATGTCCTGGCCTATTTATATTATCGGCTACTTCTACTATTATTGGTATCTCACGTCTTAATAAACTACCCGGTCTTGTCTGGCAATAAAGCCGTTTTTTATGCTTTATCCTCTGATGCCTTAAAATCCTATCTATAGTTTATGGCGATATATTACTTATAAGATTAATTTGTTCATCTTTTAGGTTATATTTGCTAATTATCCAATTTATGTTTTCAGATATTACCACTTTAAGCCGTTTTGACCATATACAACCAAATTCTTCCCATAACTCAGATATTATATGTTTGATGCAAGTATAAGAAGATTTTCTACCACGACCTGTTATCTTGTAAGAATTATGTGGTTTGAAGTTATTTAACAGGTTTATAAGATACTTACGATTATAACCTAATATCCTGACAGCATTATCTATAACCTTTTTCTTAGCTAATCTATCTAATTTGTGATATTGGTTTTTGAGTTTTTCAATGTATTTCATACTAAACGAATAATTAAAAGAATTGTCCATGATAATACCTCCTTTAAGCTTATTTTATGCTTAAAAGAGGACAGTTTTTCATACAACACTTCGGTTAGGTTATTTTTGAGGCGATGTATCATATTATAGTTAGATTATATTTGATTTGATTCGAAATATTGACATAAATCTTTTCTTTTTTTAGAATTTAATAAGATATCAGGAGGTAGGGATGAAAAATATAATTTTTACTTTAATATCATGAGTATTTTTTCTCAACTTTCTTTATGCTGATGAGATATTCGACTTTGATGGAAAATCAAATACCAACTATTTTAAATGGTGTAAATATTTCAAATTTTAAAGAACAATCTGAATTCGCCAAGTATGCGAAACCAGAAAAAAAATGGGAGGTTAAAAGAGGAAATGAATGGATAGAAATTTTACCTACTAAAGTAACCGGTCCTACATTATATTATGAAGTTTCATATAAAAAAGATGAAGCAGTAAGATGTACTGTCACTGTAAATTGGTATGATCCCCCCTGCCCTGATTGTTTCTGGAAAATGACAATGCAATATACAGATAACCCTGAAATAAGTGGTCATCTACATAAAGACCCACTTCCGCCACCACTTAAATCTTTATCTGATGAATATATTACTAGACCAATAGAAAGTGGTGAATTAAAATCCGGTCAAAAATTTGTATTTGGCTTTAAAATACCGAAATATAGCACCAGACTTAAATGGAATGGCTTGTGGCTTATAATGGGAGCAAGACAGTATTTTACTACTGACATAATTGATATAAAAGTAAAAGGGTTGGTTGAATTGTCCACGGGAACGGGATATTCCCTTGTAGGAAAGACAGACATTCACCCATCAAATCATTGGGTTATTCCTGATTTTAAAAAAGAGCTTGAAGAAATAGGTAAATTATGGAATCAAACATGCCCAAAATCTGATGTTCTTTATTATAACGACGCAAGTCTTATCTGGGGTGGAATATTTGATATAAACGGGAAATGGACCACACCTCATGATGGACATGATGTTGGTGTTCATATTGATATATCAAAGAAATGGATAAGAAAAGGAAACAGGGAACAAGCGCTAAAAACAATATGTAAAAAGGCAATAGCATATTCTGAAGGTGACGATTCAGAAAAAGATGAAGTTCCGCATTATCATGTAATTTACAGAAATGCCTCAAAAGATATAATTGACGCTTTAGAAAAAGATTATAAATATATATTTTGTTGTTCCCCAGGTAATCTGGAGAACATTCCTCAAAAATGTATTGATTTAGAATCAGGAGGACAACCTGTACCAGAATCTTTACCTATAGAGAGTGATTGTAAATGAAAAACTTTTTAATAATATTAACCATATTTAATTTTTATTTCAGTGCTGACATTTATTGTGGAGAAAGTGTTTCAAGTAATTTTTCTTTTGAAAATAATAGAACATCTTTTCCTTTTTTAACTAAATTATCAGCAACTGCTTCAATAAATGATGATTATAGGATATTCTCTATCGGACCTGGCGGAAATATATTATATCAACCGGATGTATCAGTTACCTTTCTAAAGAATCTGAATTTTCCTTATATATCTTATGAGCTTAAATTATCAACTGAAATAGAGAAAATGCTTTATGAGTATGATTCATATCTTAAACCCCTTACATATGAAGACTATTCAGAAAAACTTATATCACTTTTTCCAACCACGCCATATAATACACCATCAATTGTAATTGGTGACTTTAATGGAGATAATAAAGAAGATATCCTTATGAGAGGTAAGAAATTTGCTGAAAATAAACATATAGAAAAAGAAATTTTAATTATATCCACTAATTCTGCTTATGCCATTCTTACTTTGAAAGAAGGTGAATATTTTCCTGGAGAAAGAAAAGATATAAATCCGATTACATATCCTCATATCAGGATGGGGAAACGAAACACAGCCTATCTTTTTCAACCAAGAGGAAGTAAATATATATGTGGCGGTGATTACAGCAAAAGATTTAAAACTCTTCCAAATGATGGGTATGCTATGGTAGAAATAACCGAGGACAAACTGCATTTCAATGTGATATATCAATGGAATACTAATACTAAAGAGTTTGAACAATATTGCGTGGATATGGAAGGATATTATTATATACCGATGTATATATCATTAAAGAAGAGTCATTACGAATACTATAAAGAAAACCTAAAAAAATCTAAGGAATAAAATAAGAATTCTAAAAAAACAAATACCAAAATTAAAAAAGTTCTAATCCAATATCCTACCTCACGCAAACTAAATACCAACCAAATCAACTTAAAAAGTTCAAATCCCGCGCTCCTGCCTCAAACCCTGACGGGATTAGAACTATATGCTTTAAAATCTTAAATATAATTTACCAAACTGGTGGTTTATAAAATGTACCTTGTTTATCAGTAAGTGTATCTGGAAATAGACTTAATTTCAATACTCCATCTCTTATTTGTTTTACAAAATCAGCAATAGTTAATAATTTTCTACTTGGTCGTCTTTTTTGAGGATTTAGTATCCCAACCTTTTTACCTAAAGTTTTAAAAGCCTTATTGATTCATACAAATCAGAATCGTCAGATATAACAACAGCAACTTCGTATTCATTTTTAAAACCGTCATATAAAAGATGAGTCGCTAAGTTTACATCAGAACCTTTTTCATCAGTTCTTATAACATTATAACATAAGCACTTTGAATTACATTTTGAGGTATTGATTCAAAGTATTTATTTTGTTTTAGTTCATTAAAATTTTTATTTAGATAAAATAGGTGTTGCTTTGTTTTGTTACTTTCTTCAGTCCTACAAATTAATACATGATTTTTAGTTTGTTCAATATTATTCACTACATTATTAACTAATGGATTTTTAGTTTCTCTTACTTGAAATTGACCATATATAATTTCTATCTCTGAAATAGTTTTTAAAGCTCTAAGATAAACTTCCTGTCTCCAGGCTTTGTTAGGATCGTCAGGTCTATCACTTACCTTTGCGGTAAAATACTTTATTTTATTAAACTGATTCTTTGTTAAAAGCAAAGAACACAACTTTTTTAAATCTAACCAATGATATGGTGAATTTTTAATACATCCATCGAATCAAATCAAATATAATCTAACCAAGATATGATACATCGCCTCAAAAATAACCTAACCAAAATATAACCTTTCGTCAATTTCAGTACTTTATTCCGTCTTTATTATTAGTGAGATGGTTATGAAAAAGAAAAAAGTAACTGAATTACCTGACAACCAACATCTTGAATTACTTTTACTTCTTGCTTAAGAGCTGTTTTATTTTATGATAAGCTAAATAAATGAATATTAATTTATTTTAATATTTCTTCACATAAAATTTTTATTGTTT
>JANZZP010000078.1 GCA_026419335.1 Elusimicrobiales bacterium
AAAAAATTGGTTCCTAAATTTTCAGACATAAGACCATATATCATATCTTCATTTTCTATAGCTAAAAAATATAATATAAAAATATTGTCAGATGGAATTCCATTATGTTTTATGAAAGGATTTGAAGATTTTTCAGTTAGCCGATTATATCCTAAATTAGATACTAAAGAAAAAATTAAAATTCTTATATGTAAAAAATGTAAAAAATATAAAATATGTGATGGTATTCGTAAAGATTATTTAGAAATCTATGGAAACAACGAATTTCAAGATAACTATTATTGAACTAAAATTTTTGAGATACTTTTAATATTATTCTCAAAAATCTTCCTAATTTTTTTATATCTTATAAGCACTTTTAGCAAGTCAGAATGGTTTTTAAATTTATTTTTCATTAATATATAAAATCCAAAACCACAAAAAAATTCATTTGGAGTTGGAATTATTTTAAAATCCTCAAGAAAATTTTTATAAGATTTAAAAATATTATCTGGACTTCTTTGGTAGTAATAAATTGAAGCCATATCACAAAGATAAAGATGACCATCATTCATTAGTGTAATGTTAACCATATCATTAATTTTTTTATTGCTTTTAAAATAAAGATTATTTATTTGAAAATATTTAAACATTTTCTTATTATTGAAATATACGGTAAATTTTTTAATTGAGACATTTAACTTTTCTATATCTTTTTTGGACCAATCAGACTGACAGTCAATGTCCCAATTTAATTTTTTAAATCCCAGAAGAAAAAGATGAAGACAATTATCGTAAAATTTACTTACATTAGATGGGGTTATAAGCATATTAATTACTACTTGTCTTTTTAAATCATATTTTTCAATATTATTTATTACTGTTTGATACACTGAACCAACTGTAGTTTTAAAAACCCTATTCATATCATTTACCTCTTTTGTACCATCTAAACTAATTATTAGATTAATATTTTTACTCCTAACAAAGTTAGCAAATTCTTCGTCTAATAATGTAGCATTAGTAAATACTGAAATATTGTGATTACTTGCGCCATTTAATATTAAATAATTTATACATTTTATTAGTAAACTTTTATATATTAATGGTTCACCACCATAAAAAGTTATTGGAATATCTTTATTATTTTTTAATATATAATCCATACTCTTTTTAAAAACTTTAAATGACAAAACTTTACCTTTAAGAAAAGAATCAAGAATATAAGAATTACAATATTTACATTTTAAATTGCAGGAAGTATTTAAATAAATAAAAATATCACTTACTTGGCCTAAATTAATTAATTTTTTAATTCTAGCAAAAGATAAACGAATCATATAAAAATTTTATAAAATTAAATTTAATGAAAACACTATATATCTGCGGTTATGGATTTGTTGAAAATGAGATATCATTATTAACACTTAAAATACTATCTGAAGTAGATATAATAGTTTCACCTTCTTTAGAAGAAAGTAGTCACATTTTAAAATATATTTTTTCATTAAATCAAACAAAAAAAATTCAATTTAAAAATATAAGACACATAGATACTAACAAAACTGTCGTTATAATAAAATCATTATTCAAAAAATATACCAAAATTGCTGCTTTGTTTTATGGGAATCCACTTTTTATGAATTCAATAACAGAAAACTTAATTTCAAAATTAAAAAAAGTGAAAGTAGTGACTTTTCCAGCCATATCTTCATTTGATTATATTTTTCATTTTTTTCCTAATTTAAATATATTCACAGAAAAAATAACAATACTAAATAATAAAATATTTGAAACAGCATATATGAAAAAAAAAGATATAAATTTTGATACCTATTCACATGTTTTCATATTTGGAGCAGAAAACTTTAAGAAAAATTCTGGAATAAAAAACCTATTTATAAATTTATTTAAAAAACATTACGAAATAAAACATAAACTTTTTTTACTGCATATCTCAGATTTAACTGAAAATAAAAAAATAATCAAAAAAGTAACTATAAAAAATATTATTGAAAATTTAAACAATTCCTTAATGCAAACTTTATATATACCACCTAAAAAAACTCTTTCACAATTAACTCAACATCAAAATCGTTAGTAGCAAGTGAATTTATAAACTTTTCATCACTAATTTTCTTATAAATAGAATTTTCAATAAGATAAAGTTTTTGAATTAAGCTTTTTACTTCTACTAAATAATTAGTATTTAAACATTCCATATTACATTCTACCCCATCAGGGACATCTTCAGGCATGATATCTTTAAAACCTATTATACAGTTTCTTGCTGTAGATAAGAGAACATATGGAGTATGGACAACAAACTTAACCTTTATATTATTTTCTAATAGTAAAATTAAATTATTTAAAGGTTCATCTTCAAAAGAAGATATTTCATATATAGAAACATTGTAATATTTTTTCAAAAATTTTATAGACTCAATAGAGTTAATTGTCAATTTATCCTTCATCAACGAAAAAAAAGCTTTTGATAAATGTCTTCCTACAAATATCTCATTATTAGGAAACATTCTTTTAATTAAAGTAAGTGTTCCAAAATCATTTATAGAAAACTTTACTTTTCTGAAATCGAATCTATCCTTTAAATTCAAAAACATAGTTTTAGAATATTCAAATAATTTTTGAGAAAGTGGAGGTAAAGAAATTATAAATATTTTGTTAAGCAAAAACAAATCTTTTAAATATTTTTCATAAAAAAATACAAGATTTTCGCATGTTTCTGTCCCAAAATATAAAACATCATACTTATTAACATATTTTATAGTATTTTTATAATTTAAAATTCTAATCCTAACTCCATATTTCATATTCTATTTACCATTTCAATGAATTTTATTTTTGCTTCATTTTTATCATACTTTATCAGGAAAGAAGATAAGATATCTAAAATCTTCCTTATATATCTTACCTTTTCTATTTTTATTTTTGTAGGGTCAGTCCTGCTACCATATTTAACAAAGTTTACTCCTAGTAAGTAGTAATCAAAAAACGAAGAAGCATTTAGTATACGAGGAACCTTGCCACAATTTAACCTTTCATCTATTCTTGATATTATTTTCTTATTATCTATTTTATAGAGAGATTTAATTTTAGCTTTAAAACCACCACATCCAAACTTACATATACTTCCCTCTAGACTAAAATCAGCATCAAAATATCTATCCCCATGAAGATAACAATAACCGTTTAGATATGTACAACCAAAATATCTAAAAAAGAATACTTCTGTATCTATATTTTTATATTTACAAAAATTAATAACAGGAATAGCATCTTTAGATGAAATGTGATTTGGAATTATAAGTCTTTTAAAATTTTTACCAAAATATTTATACAAAAATTCAATAGTTGCTATATTCATAACTGAGATCAATGAACTTGCATGAATTGAAATATTTTTAAAATTATCCTTTATATATCTACCAAGACCTATATCAGTAATAATTATTGAATCAATTCCACAATTAATTGTCTTTTTCAATAAAACATAATCCTTTTTTTCTATGATAGATCGAAAATCATTTATTGCAAGATGATATTTCATACCAATTTTATTACATATCCTAATAATACGTTTAAGATCATCAAAATTACGAATAGAACCAGAATTAGCGTAATTAGGGAGCCAAGATACAGCAAAATAAACTTCATCAGCCCCAACCTTTCTTAAATACGAAATTTCAACAGGATCTGTAATACATGAAAGAATCTTCATTATTAAAAATTATATAATTTTTATATGAAAAAACTTGTTATAGTTTCCAGTGGGATTGTAAAAGGAGATTTAACAATAAATACAATTGAGTATGCTAACTCCGCCGATATTGTTCTAAATTATTCTACAGAAGGTGAAGAATATTTAAAAAAATATATAAAAAAAGAAATTATAAATATAAACGAAAAAATTTCAAATATAGAATTAGAAGAAAATAAGCTTGAATTTTTATACAGCTTCATAAATAAAGTTTTTAAAAAATTTTCAAATATTTGTCTTATAACAGCAGGTAATCCTTTATTTTTTAATGTATTTATAACAAAGTTATTCCTATTATTTAAAAGAGATAAAATAAATATAGAGATAAAACCAGGGATTTCATCTATAGATCATGTAATAAACACAATAATCAAAACAATTAATCCAAAAATGCAATTATACTCAATATTTTCTTCACCATATTTTCTACTCTCAACTCCTAGAGATATTTTTGAAAAAGATACTATAATTATAAACTTTCACTCAATAAAATATAATAATAGCATAGAAGAAAAAAGAATTTTAAAGATATTATCTTCTATGAAATATAGAAAAATATATTTGATAAAGATAAATTATTTAAATTCTAAAGAAACAATAAAAAAATACTTATTACCTCAAGATATAAAAAAATTTATTAAAAGTTTAGATAATGAAACTACTGTCTATTTACAAGCAGAAAAATAATATAATAGAAAAAGGAGTATCTTATGGATAATATAATAGAAACAGTTAAAAAATATAAAAAAGATATTACTAATTTTGCATCACGTATAATTCAAACTCCAAGTTTTTCAACTAAAGAAAAAAAACTTGTTAAACTGATAGAAAATGAAATGAAAAAATGTAAGTTTGATGAAGTTTTTATAGATAAAATGGGAAACATAATTGGGAAAATTGGAAATGGTAAAATAAAAATAATGTTAGATGCCCACATAGACACAGTTGGTATTGGTGATGAAAAACAATGGAAAGTTAATCCATTTTCTGGAATAATTAAAAATAATTCTATTTGGGGAAGAGGTGCTACAGATCAAAAATTATCTATAGCATCAATTGTATACGCTGGAAAAGTAATAAAGGAATTAGGATTAGCCAAAAAATATACCTACATAGCTGTAGGTTCAGTTCAAGAGGAGGACTGTGACGGATTACCACTCCTTCACATAATAAATAAAGAAAAAATTAAACCAGATTATGTAATAATAACAGAACCAACTAATCTAAATATTTATATAGGACATCGTGGAAGAATGGAAATAAAATTAACAATAAAAGGTAAATCAGCACATGCATCTGCGCCTGAAAGAGGTAAGAATGTTTTAGAAATGACTGCTGAAATAATAAAAGAAATAAGCAACCTTAACAAAAAGTTAAAAAAACATCCTTTCCTTGGTAAAGGAACTGTAGCTGTTACATATCAGGAATGTAAAACTCCTTCGCTTAATGCAATACCAGATGAAGCTATTTTATATTTAGATAGAAGACTTACTTTTGGAGAAACAAAAGAAACTGCACTAAAAGAAATACAAAATCTCAAATCAGTACAAAAGTATCGCGCAAAAGTTGAAATTCTTTACTACAAGGCAAAAAGTTGGAAAGGTTTAGATGTTTATCACGAAAAATATTTCCCAACATGGTTTATTCCAAAAAAACACCATTTAGTTAAATCTGCTATGCAAACAGCAAAACTCATAATGGGAAATAAACCAAAAATTGGAAAGTGGGTGTTTTCAACTAACGGTGTAGCAAGTTGTGGTAAATTAAAAATACCAACTATTGGTTTTGGACCAGGGAATGAAATATATGCTCACACTGTGAATGAACATATGCCAATTGAACATTTAATTAAAGCAACTATATTTTACTCTTTAATAGGAAACTTTATAACAGAGGAAGTGAAATGATAGCAAAAATAACTTTTTTACTGATAGTTATAGTTATGAATTTCTATTCCTGCAGTAAAAAATTAGACAATAAAATCGAAAGTTCACCAAAAGGAGTATATATGGGAATATATATAGAAAAATTATTAAATCCACAAACTTTAAATGAACAAGCTCCTGCTGAATTTAAAGTTAAATTTAATACAACCAAAGGAAGTTTTATCACAGAAGTAAAAAGAGAATGGGCCCCAAAAGGAGTAGATAGATTCTATAATCTGGTAAAAAATGGCTTTTATAATGACACAGCTTTTTTTAGAGTTATTAAAGGATTTGTTGCTCAATTCGGAATAAATGGAAATCCTAAAATATCTGAAAAATGGATTAGCGCTACTATAGAAGATGAACCAGTAAAAATATCTAATACAAAAGGAACAATCTCTTTTGCAACAAGGGGACCTAATACACGAACGACTCAATTATTTATAAATTATGTTGATAATTTAAGACTTGATTCAATGGGATTTACTCCTTTTGCTAAAATAATTGAAGGAATGGATGTAGTAGAAAAACTATATTCTGACTATGGAGAAGGGGAACCCTACGGAAAAGGTCCATCACAAATAAAAATACAAAATGAGGGAAATGATTATTTAAGAAAAAATTTTTCAAAGCTAGATTACATTATAACAGCTGAAATAATCAAATAAACCTTCTTTTTATTCAAAAAAACAAAATGATATAATAATATTATAATATTTAGTTCTTTTAAAGAGGCATTATTATGAAAATTGCCAGAAGGACAAAAGCAAGGATATATTGTTTTATATCCCTTTACCTTCATGATATAGGAAAAATTCCACCAAAGGAAATTCTATCTACCTTCATAGAAAACCAAGAAAATATAGGAATAATGTCCAGTGAAGAAACAAGAAATTTTTATAATGAGCTTTTCCTAACAACTATTAATAATATTGAAAATATTGACAAAATAATTAGAGAGTCTACTCAAAAACCTATATATCCAATAGATAAAGCCATAATAAGAATGGCAACAGCTGAAATGCTTTATCTTAAAAATGAAGTTGCAGTTGTAATAAATGAAGCAATTGAAATTTCAAAAATGTATTCCCCAAACGAAGATAAAGGGCCACATTTTATAAATGGGGTATTAGACACAATAGCAAAATCACATATATTGAAATGAACGAAAAGGAAGCAAAGAAAAGAATAGCTGAATTAAAAAAAATTATTCAAAAACATAATTATTTATATTATGTAGAAAATAAAACTGAAATTACAGATGCTGAATTTGATAATTTAATGAACGAGTTAAAAGAATTAGAAAATCAATTTCCACACCTTATAACTCCTGATTCTCCAACACAAAGAGTTGGGGGAATAGCATCATCAGATTTTAAACCCGTTAAACATATGCCTCCAATGTTGTCTTTGGATAACTGTTATTCGGAGTATGAATTCAAGCAATGGGTTGATAGAATAAAAAAAACATTAAAAGAAGATGAAATAGAATTTTTATGTGAACCAAAAATAGATGGAGTTTCTTGTGCAATTGAATATATAGATGGAATATTTAGTAAAGCATCTACAAGAGGAGATGGGGAAATTGGAGAGGATGTAACAGAAAACGTTAAAACTATTAAATCAATACCTATGAAGATAGATGTTAAAAAAAATTCACTTATTGAAATAAGAGGTGAAATTTATTTAAATGTTACAGATTTCAATGAAATAAATAATCAGCAGATTAAAAAAGGAGAAGAACCATTTTCAAATCCAAGAAATGCTGCAAGTGGGTCACTTCGACAGAAAGATCCTACTATCACAGCCCAAAGAAAATTAAGATTTGCAGCTCATTCTTATGGAAAAATGGAAGGAATAGACAAACCAAAAACTCAATATGATTTTTTAAAAATGTGCCAAAATTGGTTAATTCCAACCAACAAGTACTGGGAAAAAACAAATAACATATTAGAAGTAATTGGTTTTTATAAAAAAATGTCTGAGGATAGAAAAAAATTGGAATTTGAAATTGATGGCATAGTTGTCAAAATTAATAGTTTTGAACACCAAAAAATTCTTGGACAAACATCAAAAAGTCCAAGGTGGGCTATTGCATTTAAATTTAAAGCAGAACAATCTAAAACAAAATTAAAAGATATAATATTTTCTGTAGGAAGAACTGGAATAATTACTCCAGTAGCAGTATTAGAACCAGTTAAATGTGGAGGAGTAATAATATCAAGTTCAACTTTACATAATTTTGAAGAAATAAAAAGACTTGAAATAAAAATAGGAGATAATGTCATAGTAGAAAGAGCAGGAGATGTAATACCCAAAATAGTCAGAGTTGTAAAAGAAGATAGAAATGGAAGTGAAAAAGATATAGATATACCAAAAACTTGCCCTAGTTGTAAATCAATGCTTTTTCAAGATGATGATGAAGTTTATATAAGATGTATAAATCCAAACTGTCCTGCACAAATAAAAGGGAAAATTGTACATTTTGCGTCAAGAGATGCTATGAATATAGATGGGTTAGGGGAGAATACCGTAAAAGATTTATTAGAAAAAAGAATTGTTAAAAAAATATCAGATATATACAAATTGAAAAAAGAAGATTTAATGAAACTAAACTTATTTAAAGAAAAAAAAAGTCAAAACATACTTAAGCAAATTGAAAACTCAAAACAACAAAATTTAAACAAGCTTATTTATGCACTCGGTATCAAACATGTTGGAGAAAAAATATCACAAATACTGGCAGAAAAATTTGGAAATATTGATAATTTAGCTAATGCTAATGAAAAAGAGTTATCTTCTGTAGGAGAAATAGGACCTATTATTGCAAAATCTATATATCAGTTTTTTCAACAACCTGCTACTAAACAATTAATAGAAGAATTAAAATTAGCTGGTGTTAATATGCATTATAAACCAACAAATAAAAGCAACACACTAGAAGGACTTACTTTTGTTTTTACAGGAGAACTAAAATCTATGAGTAGAGAAAATGCTCAAAAAAGAGTAATGGAACTAGGTGGGAAAATAATTTCTTCAGTCTCTTCAAAAACTTCATATGTAGTTGTAGGAAATAATCCAGGTTCAAAATATGATAAAGCTAAAAAACTTGGTATTAAAATTATAAATGAAGATGAATTTTTAAAACTTATCAACACATGAAAAAAGTTTATATATCTTTATATAACAAACAAGGATTAGAACAAATAGCAAATACACTTCATAAAGCAGGGTGGGAAATATATGCTGCTTTATCTACATATAAATATCTTACAGAAAAAGGAATTCCTGTTATTGAAATAAAAACTAATATACATCCAAATCTTGCAGTTATATCATCATTTTCTTCATTAAAAAATATATTTCAAATACCAAATTTTAATTTAATTATATCAGACATATCAGAAGAATTAGAAGATGAAATATATAATTTTATTTTAATAATAGGAGCTGTTAGAAAAAAAATTCCAGTAATATTTAAAGATTACGAAAGATTTATAGAACAAATAAAAATATTTGGAGATTTAACTAAAAACACATTAGAAGGACTAGAAAATGAAGTTTTAAATTTAATATCTTATATAATAGCTAAGTCTGCATTTTCAAGATATCCATATTTAAACGAAAAACTTGAATTTAGTGTGATTCCATTAAAAAAAATAAAAGAACTTAAATATGGGGAAAATCCGCATCAAAAAGGGATTCTTTATCTTACTCCATTAAAAGGATTTGAATTTGAAATAATAAAAGGAGAATTAAATACGAATCATTTTTTTGACATAAAAAAAGCTTTAGATCTAATGAATGAGATTGAAATTCCATTTTTAATGACTTTAAACCATTCTAATATATCACATTTTATTTGGGGTAAAGCTCTAACATCTGCTACTAAAATCAATATAGATCATACAGTTGTCTTTAATGGCAAGTTAAATGAGAAGCTAACTGAGCATTTAATTAATTTGGGGACAAAACTAATTATATCTAGGGATTTTGATGATAATTCTATGAACATGATCAAAAAAACATCAAAAAATGAAATTTATGCAGTAAAAATACCACATTACATCAAACCACCAAAAGAACTAGATTTTTTCTATTTTGATAAATATCTTATAGTTGAAGATAGAAATATACATCCGGTTCTATATAAGACAATTTCAAAAAGAAAAATAGAAACAACTATATATGAAAAAATAAAAATTGGTTCATCCATTATAAAACATTCAAAAACTTTTTCATGTGTTATTTTAGCTGAAGAAGAAATTATAGGATATTCGCAGGGTTGCTCTTCCTCATATGATTCTCTTAAAAAATCCCTTGCTAATATATCTGGAAAAAAAAATATTAAACTTTCTGAAAAATTTGAAAAAATGAGCATAGTATGTGATGGACCACTATCAAAAGAAATGGTGTATTTATCCATAAACTATCCAATTGATATTATAGCTGTACCATCATATGAAAATGACAAAGAAATTTTAAAAATACTTGATGAAAAAAATATAATATTAATAGTGTCGGAAAAAAGGTACTATAGACATGTATAAAATAATTATGATTACATGGAGGTTAAATGATTATTAAAATTATTATTTTTACCATTATTGTTCTAATCTCATCAGTTATTCTTACATCTATATTTTTACTTCTAATTAGAAGAGGATTTATCGCAATAAATGAGCTTACCCCTGATGTTGATGAAATAAAAGAAATGCTTAGAGGTAATACCGCTGTTGCTGATTATTTTTCCAGAATATTATCAGCATTTATAATAGGAATGGCTATTGTGTTATCATGTGCAGTTATAGTATCAATTACACTTATAAAATGATTCTCTTATTATCTTTTTTTTTAATTTCCTTTAACATAGTTGATAGGCTGGCAAGTCCATTTTATTATGAGGATTATACAGAACAATATCAAACAAATTCAGTTAAGAATAAAAAAAATGATACAAAAGAAACTATTTTTATAATATTTATAGCAACAATATTTATAATATTAATGCCTTCCTCCCCACGATATTCAAGATATAGATATAGAGATCCAGAATTTGCAAAAAAAATAGATACACTTGGAACAGTTATTGCAGAAACAGCAGTAAAAATATTTCAAAAAACCCAAGAAAAAAAATTTTTTAAATTTTCAGAAGAAGATTTAATTAATAAAGAGATAGAAATTAAACAAATGTTAAATGAAAATAATATAAATATACAAGATATCATAAGTTTTGCACAATCTGCAGTTGAAGAATTATTTAAATACCTTGCAAAAAAAGAAAACCAATTTGAAAAAATTTCTACTGAATCACTATATAAAAAAATATCGGATCCTCAGTTATCACCACTTACTCATTCACTAACATACAATATTACAAAAATTTATTTAGTTAATTTTAGGTATAGTATATATGAAAAAGCTTTTTCGGTATATATAAAATATACTAATTCAAATTTGAAAGAAGAAAAAGGAATATTTATTACTTTTATTGAAGATAACGGTTTTAAAATCTCATCAATAGAAAGAGAAGGTGAGTCATATATAATGAAATTAGATAATTTTTATACACAACAAAATTTCACACTTTTTAATAAGGATATTATAAAACAAATTAATCCTCAACTGAAAATAGCAGAGATATTCTACGAAATATATACCATAACATGGAAAGACAATTTGAAACCAAGAATGAATATATTTTCAAATGAGGTTATTTACTCAAAGATTTTAACAGCTCTTGAAAATAGAGAAGAACAAAAACTAAATTTTAAAATATCAAAACTAAAATTATCAAATATTGAAATAATAAATATTCGTGAAGATTATTCTTCATTATCATTAAAAATAATTGCTCGAATAGTATTTATTATATCTGGCATTTTCTCTAAAAACGGTATCCTACTTGTGAATGAAGAAGAAAAAATCTGCGATGAAATATGGGAATTCGAAATAAAAGATAAAAAAATATTTTTATGCGACATTATTAAAAAAGAAGGGAAAATTCAACCAAATCCTCTACAATTAGAATGGTATATATAAAAAACTATTATATTCGCTTCCAAAGTTTTTCTGCAACTTCTCTTGATTTAAAATAGATTTCATTTTCATCAATAAATCTAATTTTTCTATTTTCCATAAGTATATTACCACCACATATAACATCTCTACAACTACTTTGTGATATTCCAAAAATTAAATGTCCATTAAAATTATTATCATTAATTGGAGTAGTCGGATTATAATCAAAAACAACAATATCAGCAGAAAATCCTTCAGATATTTCCCCAATATTTTTAAAAAATTTATTTGCAATAATAACATTATTGTGTAGAAGATTAATAATTTCAGAAAAACCAACGGATGGATTTGAATTTTTTAAATGAGATAACCATAATCCCACTCTTGCCTCTTCAAGCATATTTGTTGTCATAGAATCAGTACCAAGTCCAGTTAAAATTCCTTCCTTAATAAAACTGATAACATCAGATATACCAACTGCATTATTAGCATTAGATTGTGGATTTACAACCACACTAGTTTTCGTACTTCTAAGTATCTTAATCTCTTCCTTGTTAACATAAACACAATGAGCAAATATACTTAAAGGACCTGTAACTGAAAATTTTTTAAATCTCTCAACAACTCTCATCCCATATCTTTTCATACAAATTTCTTCATCTTTATATGATTCCGCGCAATGGACATGAAAACCAACCCCATATTTTAAAGCAATTTCATTTGATTTTTTAAGCGTATCGTCTTCTAAAGTAAAAGATGCATGAAGTCCAAACATCGCATTTATGAATGGATTATACTTCTTAGATTTAACATATTTTATAAAATCCTCATTTTCCTTGATTCCTTCATCTCTTATTTTTTTACCGTCTCTATCAGAAACTTCATAACATAATGCCGCTCTAACACCAAATTTCTCTACTACTTCTTTAATGGTAAAAAGAGAACCTCTAACATAACCGGGCCCAGCATGATGATCTATTATAGTTGTAACTCCATGTTTTATAGCTGAAATAATAGATACAGCTGCACTATAATAAGTAGAATCTTTATCAAGAGCTTTATCAACTTTCCACCATAGGTTTTTTAAAACTTCTATGAAATTTTTAGATTTCTTAACACTACTTATTCCTTTTACAAGAGCTGAATAAAAATGCATATGAGGATTTACAAAGCCTGGCATAACTATACAATTAGATGCATCTATTATATAATCTCTATTACTTTTTTTATAATTTTTAGTAATATTTTTTATAACCCCATCTTCTATAACTATATCATGCCCCTTTAAAATGGTTGGTCTAGTAAATCCTCTAAAAATAATTCCATTTGTGATTACAATTTTTTTCTTCATATTTAAACTCCTTAATTTATACAATCAAATTCTTTTCAAAATTATATAAAATTTTATTTGTAATTTTATAATTGGAGGAAAAATGAGAATTCTTACCCAAGCACAAATGAGAGCTGAAATTGAAAAATGCCTATATTGCGAAGAAAAACCATGTCAAAAAGCATGTCCTTGTGATTGCTCACCAAAAGATTTTATAATGGCTGTAAAAAATTTTACAGATTCTGACTTTAAACGTTCCTCAGAACTAATTATGTCAAAAAATCCATTAGGATCGGTTTGTGGAGCAATATGTCCTGACTGGTTTTGTATGAAAGCATGTTTAAGAGGAAAAATTGATAAACCAATAAAAATACCACATATGCAAGTAAGTATAATAGAAAAAACACGAGAAAAAGGAATAAATATAGAAATGAATAAATCTTTTTCAAAACCATATAAAATTGCAGTAATCGGTGGAGGACCAGCAGGACTTGGATGTAGCGCTGTTTTAGCACAATTAGGATATAATGTGGATATATATGAAAGAAATACACTAGGAGGTGCTCTTAATCTTATTCCAAAATCAAGGTTAAATAAAGAAATACTAAAAAAAGATATAGATTTTATTAAAACCCTTGGAAATATAAATATTATAAAAAAAGAAATAAAAAATTATAAAGAACTTTTACGTGACTATAATGCTCTAATCATAGCAAGTGGAGTGTGGAAACAAATAAAACTTAACATAAAAAATGAAGAATATGCTATAGAAGGTATAAAGTTTCTTAATAATAAAAAATATAATGTTAAAAACAAAAATATTGCTATTATAGGTGGAGGTGCTGTAGCTTTCGATTGTGCTATAACTGCTTTTAAAAATGGAGCAAAATCTGTAGAAATATTTACAAGAAAAAATACTAAAGATATTCAAATACCACAAGACGAATTTTTATCAACTATAAATGAAAAAGTAAATATAAATGCACGTACTAAAATTAAAGAAATCAAAGTTAAAAACTCTAAAATAAAAGAAGTAGTATTTGAAAAAATAGATGAAAATGGTAAAAAAATAACAAAAACTGATATTATAAGAGATGATATAAATTTAGTAATCCTTGCAATAAAAAATGAACCAGAAATATTAATTAAAAAAGAAGATAATATATTTTTATGTGGCGATTTTTTAAATGGTTCTTCATCTGCTGTTGAAGCAATAGCAAGTGGGAAAAATGCTGCAATCGAACTAGATTCTTACATAAAATCAATACCTCAAAAAACTATAAAAAAACATATAAACTCAAACGTTCAATTAAAAGGATTCAATCCTGAACCTATCCCACTTAAATGTAATTTTTTTGATTATATTCTCGATTGTCCATTTTTGATATCAGCATCTCCACATTCTGATGGATTTGAACAGGCAAAAAAAGCATATGAAGAAGGGTGGGCTGGTGTAATAATGAAAACAGTTTTTGATAATGTTCCAATACACATACCATCTGAATATATGTTTAAATTTTCAGAGGATACTTACGGGAATTGTGATAACGTTTCGGAAAGGGCTCTTGATAAAGCAGCCAAAGATATAGAAAAATTAAGAAAACTTTTCCCACATAAACTCACCGCCATTTCCACAGGAGGACCTGTTACAGGAAAAGATGATAATGATAGGAAAGTTTGGCAATCAAATACAAAAAAATTAGAAAATGCTGGTGCCTTATTAATAGAATATAGCCTATCATGTCCACAAGGAGGAGATGGTACAAAAGGAGATATAGTTTCACAAGATGGTGAATTATCTGCAAAAATAATCGAATGGATTCTTGAAATATCTAATCCATATATACCAAAACTCTTTAAGCTTACAGCTGCAGTAACATCTATAGGTGAAATTTTAAAACACATTAAAAAAATATTTGATAAATATCCTAATAAAAAAGCTGGAATTACTCTTGCTAACTCCTTCCCAGCATTAGGATGGAAAAAATCAAATTCGAACAATAAAAAATGGTATGAAGGTATTGTGGTAGGATTAAGTGGAAGTGGAATTGCTCCAATAAGCTATTTAACAGTTGCAAAAGCCGTAAAATCTGGTATTATTATTTCTGCAAATGGCGGTGCTATGGATTGGCTTTCCGCAGCTCATTTCTTAGCAATGGGTGCTAAAAATGTACAATTTTGCACTCTACCTATGAAAGAAGGTTTTGGTATAATAAAAGATCTTAGGAGTGGTTTATCTTATTTTCTAAAGGAAAATAATTATAGCTCAATAGATGATATTATAGGTATTGCGCTACCGGAAATAATTACTCCATTTGAAAACCTAGATAATATCAAAAAAATACCTACGGTGATAGAAAAACTTTGTATCTCTTGTGGAAACTGTACAAGATGTGGTTATCTGGCAGTTAAACTAAACGACAAAGGTAAACCAGAATTTGATCCTTTAAGATGTATCGGTTGCTCTATATGCGCAAAAAAATGTCCTTCTGAAGCACTTTATATGAGAAATAGGAAAAATATTAATGAAACAAGAATTTAGGAGGAAAAATGTCAGTTAATTCTCTATTAATTAAAAACGCATCATGGATATTTACCGGAACTGGAAAAGAAATTAAAGATTCAGATATATATTGTGAAAATGGAATCATAAAGAAAATTGCTAAAAATATAAATATAAAAGCTAAAAAGATATTAAATGCAAAAAACTGTGTTGTAACTCCTGGACTCATAAATACTCATCACCATTTTTATCAAACACTTACAAGGAATATACCAATGGTACAAGATGCTAAACTATTTGATTGGTTGGTTTATCTATATAAAATATGGAAAAATATGGATGAAGAATGGGTCGAAGTTAGTACTAAAGTTGCTATTGCAGAACTATTATTAAGTGGATGCACCACAAGTTCAGATCATCTTTATTTATTCCCTAAGAAATCATCTAAATATTTAATAGATGTACAAATAAATGCTGCAAAAGATATGAAATTTAGATTTATAGCAACAAGAGGTTCAATGAGTCGTGGAGAGTCAAAAGGAGGATTACCACCAGATGATGTAGTACAAAATGAAGATGAAATATTAAAAGATTGTCAGAGAGTTATAGAAAAATATCATTCAAAAGAAAAATATCCTATGATTCAAGTAGCTCTTGCGCCATGTTCACCATTTTCAGTTACCACAGAATTATTAAAACAAACATATATAATGGCAAAAGAATACGGAGTACGTTTACATACTCACTTGGCTGAAACTATAGATGAAGAAAAATACTGTCTCGAAAAATATAATATGAAACCCGTTGAATACATGGAAAGTGTGGGATGGCTTGATGGTGGAATATCATGGTTTGCTCATTGTGTATATATAAATGAAGATGAAGCAAATAAGATGGCAAAAGGAGATGTAGGTGTTGCTCATTGCCCTACATCAAACTTGAGACTTGGTTCTGGAATTGCTCCTATAAAAATGTTTATTAATAAAGGTATAAAAGTTGGACTTGGAGTTGATGGTTCTGCATCAAATGACTCTTCCAACATAATCAATGAAGCAAGAATGGCTATGCTTATATCAAGAATTAAATATTCTGTCAATTCAATGACCGCACGAGATGCGCTTTTACTTGCTACCAAGGGAGGAGCTGATATATTGGGAAGAAATGACATAGGAATCATCGAAATAGATAAAGCAGCAGATTTTGCAATATTTGATATATCAGGAATTGAATTTTGTGGTTCAGAATATGACAAAATAGCATCAATCCTTTTTTGTGGCCCTGTTAAAAGAGCAAAATATACAATTGTAAATGGAAATATACTTGTTGATAATTTTAATTTAACAATATACGATGAAGAAAAAATAAAGAAAAAAGCTTTTAAAATCGTAAAGAAAATAATGGATAAATTGTAACAAAAAATGTATCTTATAATACTTGCTGCTGGTAAATCAAAAAGAATTGGAAGAGATAAGGTATTTATAAAATATAAAGGAAAGACATTTATTGAAAATATAGTAGATAAATTAAATAGTAAAGTCGATAAAATTATAATAGTTACTGGAATTCATAATCATGAAAGAATAAAAAAATTATTTATTGATAAAAAAAATATAATAACTCTGAAAAATACAAAATATCATTTAGGACAAATATTTTCTATAAAACTTGCTACAAAATATGTTAAAAAATATTTTATACCAAAACCATTACTAATACATCTAGTAGATCAACCACATATTAAAAAAAATACCTATCTAAAAATGCTTAAAGAATTTAAAAAAAATGATAAATATATAAACATACCAACTTTTTATATAAAAAAAGAAAAAAAATATAAAAGAGGACATCCTGTAATAATACCACCAAAATATTTTAAACTTTTAATGAAAAATCCATATCATTGTGGACTACATTGGTTAATCCATCACAAAAATGTTAAAACTAACAATGTTATAGTTAATGATAAAGCTGTAATAGAAGATATAGATACAAAAAAGGATTTAAAACTTTACTTATCCTAATTTTATAGAATATATGATAAGTATGAATTATAACATATCCGTAATTGGAGCAGGCACATGGGGAACAACTATAGCAAATTTGCTTGCTATAAAAAATTTCAAAGTTAAAATATGGGCAAAAGAACATGACATAGTAAAATCAATCAACCATAAAAGGGAAAATTCTATATTTTTAAAAGGTATAAAACTTTCAAAAAATATCACAGCATTTAACTCAATAGATGAGACCTTAAATAATGCTAATATTATTATTAACGCTGTACCAGTACAATACATAAGAGAAGTGTATTCAAATATAAAAGAGTTTAATACTAATGTAATTGTACTCAATTTATCAAAAGGAATAGAAGTCAAAACTTTAAAAACCCCATCACAAATATTAAAAGAGATATTTAAGTCAGATATATATATTTTATCTGGACCAAATTTTGCTATAGAAATAGCTCAAAAAAAACCAGCAGCAACAACTATAGCCGGGGAAAAACCGAAAATTAGAAAATTATTACAACTCATCTTTCATACATCATATTTCAGAGTTTATGAAAATGATGATATAGTTGGCTGTGAGATTTCTGGAGCTTTAAAAAACGTAATAGCAATAGCTGCAGGCATGTGTGATGCTCTTGAGTTAGGATACAATACTAAAGCTGCTTTAATTACAAGAGGACTTAATGAAATAAGACGAATTGGAAAAATATTTGGTGCAAAAGATATAACATTTCTTGGGCTGGCAGGAATAGGAGATCTTGTTCTTACATGTAACTCAATGATATCCAGAAACTATCAAGTAGGATATAACATAGTAAAGAATGGTAAAATAATTGATAAACTACATATAGCAGAAGGGATATTTACATCAAAAGCGGTTAAAATTATATCAGAAAAATTTAATATCGAAGCACCGATATCAGAACAAGTTTATAATGTATTATATAGACATAAATCACCACAAAAAGTTTTAAAAAATTTAATGCTAAGACGACTTAAATCCGAATTTTAAATGAAAAAAAATATAATACGAAAATATCTTATAGAAAAAAGACCAAAATGTATACAAATAAATGATTTAGTTTCACTAATTTGTGGAGTAAAAGATGTAGTCTATACTCAGATATACAACTCAGAAGATGAGAAATTGTTACATGAATTATCAACTGTATTTAAGTTTACTATCATTCCACTTGGAGAAAAAATTAAAAATATAGCAAAATACAATACAATGGATGTTTTAATTGGAAATAACATAAAAAAGATGAATAAAGCAAAAATTTTATATAATCAGTCAGAATATATAAGTTGGGGATTTTATTTGGGATATCCACAATGTTGTGTTGAAAAATATTTATACTGGCATAACACATATGATTCAAAACTTAAATATAAAAGTTTAATAGAATATACTTTTAAAAATACTAAAAAAGTTAAAATTATACCATTTTATATAAACAATGTAATAAATTTTTATTCAAGACTAAGACTAAAAAAACTTAAAAATAAGATGAATCATTATTTACAAATAAATAAAAGCTTTATAAAAAAAGGATTAGATTTAGAAAGTTTTATTATATGGCATCCATGTAGTTATAATTGTAAAGAAAGTATAAAAAAAGCTAAAGAAATAGCTAATTTTATGAAAGAATATATTCCAGAAATATACTATATAAGAAAAAAACTAAATTCAAAACCAGTGTTATTTAAAGATGATTTTGATTTTGTTTTTTTAAATGGAGAAACAAAAATAATTAATCAAAAAATAGTAGTTAACTATAATGGAGTATATCCATTTCCAAAAACATTTACTAAAAAATCTGATATAAAAGTCACAAATAAATATAAAACAATAGAAACAAAAAATAAAAAAATAATCTATCCTGATTTATTAAAAAATTTTTTACTTTTACCTTTCGGCGAATAACCCTCTTTCTTTAAAAGTTCTTTCTTTTTTTTAATACCACCAGCTCCTGAATATCCTCCTATTCTACCATCAGATCTAATTACTCTATGACAAGGTATAATAGGAGCAAATGGATTTTTTTTAAGAGCAAGAGCA
>JANZZP010000047.1 GCA_026419335.1 Elusimicrobiales bacterium
AGATGTGTATAAGAGACAGCAGAAGCAGCGCGGATAAAATACAGGGAAGTAATTACTAACTATCCAGAGCACCCAGCAGTGCAGTATGCAGAGAAGGTGGCGGGGGAATGAAAAAGACAATAATTTTAATTTTTATATTTATGACATCTGTATGTATTTATGCAGAAGAAGTGGATTTTAAATCAAATACTTCTATAATTATAATTGATACAAAAATAAATTCGGTAGCAGTAAATACAGCCAATGATACTAAATCTTATGATAAAGAAAAGGGGCATAAAGATTTCTATATGGCAGAGGAGTGTTTTAGGAAAGGGGATTATGAAAGTGCAAATAAATATTATGAAAAATATATTTTAAAAAAACTCAATAAAAAGATTTTGGATTATATAAAATAGAAATATAGTAACAACAAAAACGCATTAAATATAAACAATATTGAAAACTATAAGAATATAGATAAGAAATATTTAATTCAAATTGCAATTGAAAAAATACAAAATGATAATGTGGATGAAGGAATGGAGATGTTAAAAAAAATAGCTTGCGATAAAGATAGTGATTATTATGAACAATGGATTGCATTAAAAACAATTTTTGGTTCGGGATATAAATTTAATAACGATGTTTTACAAAAGATTTATAAAAAAATAGAATCTGAGAATAAGTCAAAAATTTATAAAATATATATAAAAAGAGAGCCTATATAAACAAGAGATAAATAGCCATAAAAATTTAATTATTATATTTTTGCTATTTGTAATAATGTTGTGTTTGGCAGGGTGCGAAAAAAAGATGATTGACCAATTTAGATGTGCAAATATGGAATATTGCACTGAGATAGTTTATACAGGTGTTGCTGGTAATCCAAGTAATAGGTTTTATACTACTTATTTTTCCGATGGAACTAATTTTCGCGGTGACATTACCAAAGATGAGGCATCTCAATTTGTATTATATAATTTTTGTAATGATGAAATTGGGCCAGTTTTAAATCAAAATTACTATAAATGGGAAGTTGGAACAGTAACTTCATCAAAAAACATATTTAATAAAGATTTTTCAAATCCTGATTATATATTTATAACAAATCAATCAATAACACTAGAGGTTTCGTGCGCAACTAATCAAAATATAACACAAAAATTAGATATAACGGTTCATAATAAAATTTTTGATTCACTAGATTTGTGTAGTATTAATACTACAGATCCGCATTATGTATTTGATGGTTTATTTGATGCGATTGCAGCAAGGCAAAGAAGTTTTAAAGAAATATTAAAAGGCATGGCTTTTAAAGAAAGCACTTTTAATGCATGCGCGGAAAATGGCTCGTATTATGGCTTGATGCAAACGCCAGATCCAGCATCTAAATGTTTTACGGATTTATCAATTTTGAGAGGAGTACAAATTATTCGAAACAAAGCCAACATTATAATGGGTGGAAATCCCTCCAGTAATCAAGATATTAATTATACTGTCTATGATAATGGAAGCATATACAATGAAACTTTATATGTGGCATCACAATTAACATATGAAAATTGGTGGAAGTTTACTCTTGCAGCATACAAACAAGGGCAATCAAAAGTATTGTTTGCTATGTTTTTACTAAATACATATATTCTTAATGGAGTTGATTATAATCCATATAATTTTGAAAGTGTAAGAGATGCAATAATAGTATATTGTAAGGATATATTTCTACAAAACGAATTTGCAAATGTGTGGATACAATGTAATTTGATAGATGATACTTATCATGGAATAAATGATATTATGATTACAGAGCCAGAGGAAGTACAACAAATGTTAAATTATGTTGCTCAGATACTTGGTGGAACGACATATTTATCACCATCATTGAATATTCAATATCCATATGTGCATGGTTATGCAATTTCTTTTGGATTTGATTATAGTAAACCGCCAAGATAAAGGAGGCATTATGAAAAAATTATTAATTTTATTATTGTTATTATTTTTTATAAATTATCTAGACGCAAAAATAAAAATAACGAAAGATGGTAAAATTTCTGAAAAAGTAGTGATGATAGAAAAAAAGGAATTAAAAGAAGCGATGAAAAGAGCAAAATCTGTAAAAGTTAAAAGTAATATTCGGATTAGAAGAATAAAAGAAGAAGAATTTAATAATTGTGTTTTATGTGAAGAAAAATTTAAAGTTGATTATTTGCTTGGTATATATGCGGTTAGTGGTAGTTTTAGCCCGTGGGATAGCAATAAATTAGTATTAAGATATCGTATAGATGGTATGATAAATAAAAACAAATTAGATGCAAATTCATATATATTGATAACAGAATATAATATTGATACAGATAAATTTAATGTTGTAGAAATAATAGAACATAAGTGGCCATTTAAGAATTGGCCAGATTATTATTGGAATTATAAACAAAATTCATATACTTTATTAATAAAAAAATACAATAATAATGTTTTAGAAGATGTAAAGTATAAAAAAATCTTATATGGGAAAAATATTAGTAATATAATATCTAAACCTGAACAAGTCGACTATTCAACAAGTATTTCAGATCCTGAAAATAGAATTGTTATAGAGAAAAAATCTAATCAAGAAAATAAAATATATATAAAAGATAAAAATGGAACAAAAAAACAGATACTTAACTGGGGAACTGACCATAGATGGTTAGGAAATGATAATAATTTATGTTTTAGATATCTTATTGATTATAAAGATAATAGAGATTTTTATAGTATGCCAAGAAATACACGATTTAATGTAATGTTTTATAATATTGAAAAAAAAGAATATAGATATTTGGATTTTAATAATACTATTAAAAATATTGAAAGTGATAATTTTAGTTTTATGATGACTCTATCAATTAGTAATGATAGAAAAAAAATATTATATATGTTTAATGACAGGGGCGAAAATTTTGGTATATTAGAATTAAAGGAGCCATTAAATTGAAGTTATACATAAAATTACATTTATTTATAATAATTGTTTATTTGTTAATTTTTTCATTTGTCAAATTATATGCGTCACTTTATTACGATGATTATATTGATAATCCAAGATATCGGGATGAAACAAATTCATAAAGTATTCTTTTCAAAGAACCCCGAGATCTTGTTGCAATAAAAGTAAATGATGACCCTGCAAATAATCAATATCCTTCTATTCCAACAATATTCTTTATTGATGATTTGCAATATGGGGTTGTGTGGAATTATTACAATAATGGTCAATACTATATTACTAAAAAAGGGAAATTTAATTCAAAAGCAAGTTCTTTATATTGCAGTATAGCGGCATTTAGTAACCGCGATATTTTTATTGGTGATAATACTAATGACAGAATCGTTAAGTTGAATTGGGATTATAATAAAATAAATTTTTTAATTGAATAGATTAATGAAGATATAGGTATGAAACAGTTAAATTTAGACAGAAATGAAAAATTATATATTTTATATTCTGGTTCACATCTTATCAAAATAATGACAAAGGATTTTAATTTTTTAAATAATATTGGCCAAAATATTCTTATGAGTCCTTGTGGATTAGCAGTTAATGATTCAGATGTAAATAATATTTATATTTATGTATCTGATATTAATAATGGCAATAATTTAATTTATAAATTTAATACATCTGGGAATGTAATTACATCAATCAATGCTATTAATGTTTGTGGGCTTTTAAATAATGCGCAATTTGGATATATGGATTGTGATGTATTCGGGAATTTATATGTAGTGGATCCTGTAAATAATAAAATATATAAATTTAATCCGGAACTGGAATATCTGGATACTTGTAGCGGCGGTTATCAGAAACCATTTACAAACCTGCGTTCTGTGGCGATGGATAAGATATATAATTATCAGGGGAAGCCAGGAAGTGTGGCGTCTTATGGGATGGTATTTACACTTGAGAAGCAGAGGGTGCAGTATTTTGATATCGGGATGGATATAGTGCGAATAAATGCTGTAAAAGATTTTTTCTTGCCCGAAAGAGGGGGAGAGGCAGAGATAGAATATGTGCTGACAGAGCCGGGATACCAGACAATAAAAGTATTGGATGGGGATGGGAATTATATAAAGACATTGAAAGACAATGAAACAGTGTGGATGGCAGGGAAGAAGGTAATAAAATGGGATGGTAAGGATGTAGATGGGCGTATGGTGGTAGGAGGGGACTATATAATAGAGATAACAGCAAGGGATTTTTATAAAAATGTGACAAAGAATCAGTTATGCCCGGTGACTGTGTATTATACACCTACAATATGGTCTCTTACAGCAGAGCCAAAAGTCATTACCCCTGGGCAGAATATAACAAAGCTAAATCTAGAGACAGGCTAATTACCTTCTCCCCTTGGGGAAAAGGTGGGGATGAGGGGACTTTTTTGTAATTGGTCAATGGTATGTTTTAAACAGGGATTAAAAGTTAAAAAACCTTTGACAGAAATAGAAATGTTCATTATTATATTTATATAATAAATAAAAGAGGGAAAATGATGAAAAAAAGGGAAGTAAGGTCTGGAATAAAAAAAAATATTTTTTGTATTCTTTCTTTCTTTCTTTCTTTCTTTCTTTCTTTCGTGAATGCAGGGGAAATAGAGGACAAATTAAACCAGGCACAATATAACTATACACAATACATACTTGGATGCAAAGATTGCATTGATAGGGCAATAGAAATATATAGTTCAATAATTTCTGGGAAATCAGCAAATAATAAGGAAATAAACAGGGCGAAAATAGGGCTTGTATTTTCCTATTATGCAAAAAAAGAATATAGTAAAGCAGTTGAAATACTGGAGGATGTATTAAAAAGCGAGGACTTAACAGAACGAGAACAGGAGAAGGTGTTGTATCAGTTGGGGTATATAAAATATTTGATGGGAAAGTATGGGGAAGCGATAGAGATATTTAAGAAACTGAAAAATGATTATGTGTACAAAGGCCAGGCAAGCAAGGTGCCGTATGGGGTGTATATGTGGGGAAGATGCTTGGAAGCAGAAGGCAACACAGAAGCAGCGCGGATAAAATACAGGGAAGTAATTACTAACTATCCAGAGCACCCAGCAGTGCAGTATGCAGAGAAGGTGGCGGGGGAATGAAAAAGACAATAATTATTTTTTTTATGTTATTTATTTTTATTAATATATTTGCAAATGAACAATCAATAGAATTAAGTTATGGATTTATTGATTTTAATACTTTTTTTCTTTTTAACTATTTAACGTTAACTTTTATTGACCCGCCAATAATACTCAATTTTAATAAAATAGAAAAATCAGATACAAAAAATTTAAATTTTAAAATTTTAGTAAAACAATTATGGGCTAAAGAATGGGATTATTATTTAAAATTTTCTATAATGAAATTTAATGGCAATGTTTCGTATTTATCATCAGATAAAGAATATTATGCTTTAACGACGGATGACATAATAATATTATATTTTAGCCCAATAGGAATAGAATATAGTTTTTGTAACATTAGTATTTTGAATTTTTTCTTTGAGATTGATTTTGGGATAATATATTTTGATAAGTATTGTTCGGGATTTTTTAAGCACGGTTTAGCGATAGGTGAAATAACCGGGAATGAGAATTATTGGCCTATTTTTTTAGATTGCAATTATGCATTGGGATTAAAAATAAATTTACAAAAAACTACAAGGTTAACAATAAAAACAGGAATGATTATACCAATAACTGTTTTAATTTCTTTTGGTCTTGAATTTGTAAATTAAAGAAGGATATATGTTTAAAATATTATTTAAATGGTTGATTTTTATAATGATGATGTTATAAATTTTTGGTTTTATAGTATGTAGTGGAGGAGGTGGAACCCAGCTACCTGATGTTTATCTTACACCGGTATTAAGTTATAATATAAATTTTGATTTATCATACCCTATGCTTTGCGATGGGATATTAAAAACAAATAATATGAGTATAAAACCGACGATTTTATTATGTTTTGGAAGTCAGGCATATAATGCTTATTCTTATAATATTAATATTTTTTATTATTTGTATAATTCTTCGTGGAAATAGATTGGGAGTGGGTCATATTGGTATGATTCAACAAAAGCCGGAGAAATTAAAGAAATAACACTTCCTACAATAAATCTTTTCAGTGAATTATTTAGAAATAAAAGTTATTTTATCTGCGTATGAAATTACTCAGAAGGAAAGATTAAAACACAATTTTTATGCAACTAAACAATTTTCAATTTACTTATTTAACACTGTGACATGTGCTGTTCAAACGACTCCAATAATTGTTTGTCCGGGAGCTGCTGCTACCCAAACAATTATTGCTAATATTGATACGCAAACAATTGCAAAAGAACATAACTTCCTTTCAACTTGTTTGTTAGAAGTTCCGTATTCATTTACTGGCGGGACACCTGCCGATATAGATTATGATTTTCAGGTCGTATCAAATCAAACTGTAAATGACAAAATGAAAACAGGGGCACCGACAGAATTAGTTATTGACAAAACAAATAAAAAGATTAAATTTAAACCGCAGGCAACAGGTTCATCAATAGATGGAACAAAAGATAAACCTGTTGGTCTAAAATATAAAATAATTTTTATATACAAAGGGACGCCTGTACAGTATTATTATATTGAACAGGATGACATAAACAGGGCGCGGCAAGAATACCAATGGTTTCAGGAAAACGGTATTTCAATATATGTTCCAAATAGGGATGCTTTTGGAGGTATAAATAGCAAATTATATGTTGGCACACCTGCCGCGAACTATCTTATAGAAGCTTTTCTTAACAGGCAATTAACACAATTGCATACATCAATTTCAGGAAGTTATCCGAATGTTCTTTATACGAGCACATGGAGAAATCCGTATTGGAATCTTTATCTTGGGAGTGAATGGACATCACAACATTTATTAGGCAAAGCAGTGGATTGTAAGCCGGCCGGAGCAGGACAGACAGCAATAAATTATAAAAATCAATGGAGTACTGTAATTACCCTGGCGGATTTTTGCTTGCTGGAAATGGGAGGTAGGATTTTAAAAAGTAGTGTAACAGGATGGTATAATCTTGTTTCAGGAGATGATTATTATAATCCTGCGGAAAATAGAACTTAGAATTATGTACCAACTTCAATAGATGTATTACCTGGAGATAGTACAACTATTGAAATTGGTTATCAGAGAGCAACTCATTATCATTTGGACAACAGATATCAGTGATGAAATGGAGGTAAAAATGAAGAAGATTTTATTAATAATTGCATTGATTTTTTTTGAAATAACAATTTTTGGGAAAGTATTACCAGAAGAATATTATAAACTAAAAAGTCAATTGTGGATAGAGGACGATCCAACTGCATATGCAGCAATTCGTTTTAGCAGGGAAGAAGATTTAAGAATTATTAAATCTTTATTTGAGATATTGAAAGAATATAAGCCTGATACACAGGAGATAATAAATGAACGTTATTATATTGAAAGTGCCTTTCGCGCATTAATGCCTGTAACAGAATATAAAGATTATGATGAGGCATTTTTTGATGATTTTAAACTATGTGATAAGGAAAGACAAAGATATTTATTGGTAATAAAAAAATGGCGGAAAGAAGAAGCGATAAAATATTATATTGATAATGGCAATCCAGAGCAGGATGCTATAAAAATGATAGAAGATTTATGGACGATAAAAAACAAAGAAAATTATGAGATTGGAAAAGTTAGGATAAATGAATTATTTGAAAAAAAGATTTATGATATTGATTTTATATGTTCATATTTTGAATCTATTGATGAAAAAGAAAAAGAAAGATATATAATAAATTTTTATGAGAAATATTTTAATAATATGGATGTAAGACAATTAAATAATAAGAATATATATGTGTTTTTAAGATATTTAATAACATATAATAAAAAACGACAAAATGAAATAATAAATAAATTTTTTGATAAAATAAATAATAATAATTTTGTTTTAATAAAAGTTATTAATGCATCTGATAAAATAAAAGATTCTTTGCTTAATATTGTTTGTGATGATAATGTTATTTTTGAAGATGGTTTAAAAAAGAAGGCGATAGTTTTTTTAAAACAAAATAAAGGATTACTTGATAATAGGAAAGAAAAAAAAATTTGGATCAATGAGGGTGTAAGAAAATTTTTAATAAAAAACAAGGATGCGATACAATATAAAAATGAAACTTACAATATATTAATTGCGCGATGATTGATATTAAAAAAAGAATTAAAAAAGAAAATTTTTAATAAAAGGATGATTAATATGTATAAAAAGTTAATAGTATTACTTGCTAATTTGTTATTATTTTTGCCTTTGTTGACAAAAGCAAATAATGACGATTTTTATCTTGCGGAAAAGCACTATGAGCAGGGGAATTATGCAGAGGCAAAGAAATGTTATCAAAAATACCTGGATAAAAATAAAAAGAATATAAAAAATTCATATATAAGAAAAATTGTTGAAAAAAAGTTGCAAGCTATGGATGGGAATTGTGGCCCAAAGGAAAATTTTAAATATGCAAGCAAAGCAATATTTAATCACGCGAGAAAGTATTATCATGAAAAGAATTATGAAAAAGCAGAGGAGTTACTTAAAGAAATTTTAAATAACAGTGATTTTGATTTTTATTTAAAAATTAATTCTTTAAAATATTTGGTTTATTGCAAGCTGGAAAAGAAAAAAATATTTAAGCATCTATTAATAAAAGACATACAAAAATAAGTGGAAGAATTAAAAAAAATAGCAAACGAAAGAAAACCAGTAAGTGCTGATGTGGGGGAATAAATGAGAAAAAATAAAATATATTTAATCTTATTAATCATATTAGTTGGTTTTAATATTCGCGCTTCGTTATATTATGATGATTATCTGGATAATGCTAAATATAGGGCGCATTTTGGCGCCAATAATAATTTAATTTTGTTTGCAATAGATATTGCAACAGTAAAAATAGCAAATTCAGAAAGTTGGATACCTACAATATTGGTAATTGATGAAGGATTTAATAGAATAGCATGGAATCATATATATTATGAAGGAGTGAATACACTTTATGAAATCAAAAAATATGGAAAATATGGATATAGGGCACCAGATACTGTTAGATTTCCACAATCCATAGCAGCATTTAGTGTAAATGAAAATAATAAAGGAGATATTTTTATTTCAGAAACAGGAAACAATCGCATAGTAAAATTACAATTTGAAAAGACAACATTAACATATATTAAACAAAAACTTGGAGAAGATGAGAATGATGCTGTTCAAACAACTTATCCTGGGCAGATTTCAATTGATAGATTTGAAAATATTTATGTAGTTTTTTCTGAAAATAAGTTTATAAGAAAATTTGATAAAAACTTGAATCCAATCCGGTTGATCGGGCAGGGAATATTAAATAACACGAAAGGATGTGCAATATCAAATTATAAAGAGTGGCTATTGGTAAGCGAACAAAAAGATAATTATTCGGAAATAATACAATTTGATTTAAATGGAAACAAAGGTATAAATTTAAGAAGTATTGATATTCTATATCTGCCTTCAAATGCGCAATTTGGATATATGGATTGTGATGTGTTCGGGAATTTATATGTAGTGGATCCTGTAAATAATAAAATATATAAATTTAATCCGGGACTGGAATATCTGGATACTTGTAGCGGCGGTTATCAGAAACCATTTACAAACCTGCGTTCTGTGGCGGTAGATAAGATATACAATTATCAGGGGAAGCCAGGAAGTGTGGCGTCTTATGGGATGGTATTTACACTTGAGAAGCAGAGGGTGCAGTATTTTGACATCGGGATGGATATAGTGCGGGTAAATCCCATAAAAGATTTTTTCTTGCCCCAAAAAGGGGAAGAAGCAGAGATAGAAGAGGATAGGAATAAATAACATTGAGTGGGGGCTTAATGATGACAATGGAAATAAAATTGCAAATGGAACATATGTTTATAAAATAGTTACAGAAAATAAAATAATTATAAAAAAGATAGTAATTATTAAATAAAATTTTATTTTAATATTTTCCCCACCAGACCCTTATGCCCTATGGCAAAATCATGGGCCCCCATTTTTTTACCACCTTCTAATTGCACTTCTTTTATTAACAGTGATGAATTATAACAGGTAACTATAAAACCCGAATTTTTTATTATTTCAACTATTTGACCTGGTGAAGAATTGTTATAAATTTTTTCATACGGCTCTGAGGAGAAAAATTTAAGCATCTTACTATCCAAAAAACAATAAGCACATGGCCAAGGCAAGAGTCCACGAATCATATTATGAATATTAATTGCAGGTTTATTAAAATCAATTTTACCATCTTCCTTTTTTAATATTTTTACATATGTTGCTTTACTTTCATCCTGTTTTTCT
>JANZZP010000048.1 GCA_026419335.1 Elusimicrobiales bacterium
AATACTGTAAAACCTTTTATCTCTACATCAGGATCTAAATAGTTACCCTCTACACCAAGCACACTAAAATCATCTTGCGCACCTAACTCAGTACCAACATCCGCTGAATAAATATTAAAAGAAAAAGTTAAAAATATTAAAGCAATTTTCAGTAAATAAATAACTTCTCTAAAAATAATATTAAATTTCATAAAATAATCTCCTACTATTAATAAATTGTATATTAAAAAGATTAAAAAATCATGAAAAAATTATGAATTTTTTAAATAAATAAATTAATTCTGTCAGGGTTAACATCAAATATAGAAGCTATTTCAATAATATTTTCACTAAATTCTAAAGATTTTATATTCAACATTATCTTGCCTTTTTTTATAAATATCATTTCATCCGATATTTTTGAAGCTGCAAAAATATCATGCATTACAGCAATAATTGTTTTGTTTTTCATCTCAACAAGTTTTTTTAAAATATCCAATATTTTTATTTTATGTTTCGGGTCAAGATGAGCTGTTGGTTCGTCAACTAAGATTATATCTGTATCTTGAACTAAAGCTTGAGCAATCAATGTTATTTGTTTTTCACCCATTGAGAGTTCATTAAATTTTTTACCAAGCAATTCATATATTCCAAACTCAAAAGCAATATTTTCAACTAACATTTTATCCTCTTTTGTATAAGATTCAAAAAAACCCTTAAATCTCCTTCTCCCCATAAGCATTATATTTTCAACTGTAAAATTAAAAGGAGTATAAACCTCACTTGGAACAAAAGAAATATATTTTGAAATGATTTTTTCACTTAAATTTTTTATTTCTAAATTACTATCATCAATCCTCAAATAAACATTTCCATGGTAATTTTTATATATCCCAGAAATAATTTTTAGAAGTGTTGTTTTTCCTGAACCATTTGGACCACAAATTACATAAAATTTTTTATTTACAAACGAATAATCAATATTTCCTATTACTTCAATATTTTTATCATATTTAAAAGAAATATTTTCTAAAATAATCTCCATATCATTTACCTTTTACAATGATGTAAAAGAAAAATAATGAACCTAAAATTGAAGTAATAACTCCAGGTGGAATTTCAATAGGATAGAAAAAAAACCTTGAAAATATATCCGAAATAAGCAGAAGCAATGAACCCATAAAAGCTGTGATAAATAAAAAAATAATTCCATAATTTTTTTTAAATACAAAAGAAGCTATATGAGGTGACATAAGACCAACAAACCCTATTATTCCACACAATGATACCGCACTAGAACTAAGTAATGATACTGATAAAAAAGATAAAAATCTAGTTAATTTTATATCTATACCAACTGTCAACGCTTTATCCTGATTAAATGAGATAATTTCTATGTCTTTCCATACAAAAATAACTATAATAAAAGCTATTAAAGATGAAACAATTGAATATAGAATTGATGACCACTGAGAATACGAAAAACTTCCAAAACCTAAATGAAAAAAATTAATAGATGCTTCTCTGGAAAAAATTACATAAAGGACTATCATTGATATTACAAAAGAATTTACTGCAATACCGCTTAAAAGTATAGATGTTTCTTTCTGGAAATAAACAGAAAACCACCATGAAATATAAACTGTTATAAAAGCACATAAATTAATAATTATAAAATAAAAAAAACTATAATCATAAAAACCAAAAATTCTTGAAATAATTATGCCAAGCATTGCACCTGAGGATGTGCCAATTATAAAGGGATCTGCTAATGAATTTAAGGTAACTCTTTGAACTAAAAATCCAGATGAAGCTAGGAGATATCCAGCTATAAATATAGAAAAACTTCTTGGTAGTCTTAAATTCAATATTATCTCTTTATCATATATTTTTGGAACCAAAATATCTATTAAAAACAATAAGCTGACAACACATATTAAAATTAAAAGTGATTTAATTTTCATTTGAAATATAATTATGAAGCTTTTTGACCATCAAAATCACTGAAGGAGATGGACGAGAAAGCATATCTCTATCTTTTTCATCAATACTTAAAATCTTTTTTGTTTTAAAAGCATTTAATTTATCAGACATATGTCTTGATAAAAAACTATCAACACTTTCCCCACTCATAATTAAAACTACATCAGGATTTCTTTTAACTACCTCTTCCCAAGTGGTTTTAAAATAAGATTTTTTTATATCATTAAATACATTTATACCACCCGCTTTCGATATTACATCAGATATAAAAGATTCACTACCACATGTCCAAAAATCTCTATCTATTTCTACATAAACCTTTTTAAACTTTTTGTTAAATATATTATATTTTTTTAGTTCAGCTTTCATCTTTTTTATAAGTTCAAAAGCTTCGTTTTCTCTATTAATATTCTTTGAAATTATCTTTATAGTTGAGTATATATCCTCAATACTTTTTTCTGTAGGTATAATAACAATTTTTATCTTCTTATCTTTAGCAAATTTTTCAATTATGTTATTTTTCCATTCACCTATGAATATAATATCTGGCTTTAAACTATATATAAGCTCTATATTAGGGTTTAAATAATCACCAACTATTTTTATTTCTTTATAATTGTCAGGAAGTCTACAAAATCTTGTAACTCCAACAAGTTTATCTCCACCTCCAAGCTCTATTATTATCTCAGTATATGAGGGCATAAGTGAAATTATTTTTTGAGAGAAACCAAAACTATCTAAAGTTAAAAGACAGTAAAATAATAATAAAAATTTTTTCATAATTTATAAATATTTATCAAAAATATTTTTCAGATCTTTATAGAAAATTGTATTTTTGATTTTGTTAATATCACCTATTGCCCCATCAATTGAAGGATCAAAACGTATTTTAAAATCTCCTTCCATTTGAGTCATATTCTCTATCTCAATCAAATCATATTTACCCTTGTAAATATTTATCATTCTATCATACACATCAGCTGATAATTTCGAAGGAGTTTTTATTGCAATTACTCTAAAATTTTTTATGAAATTCATAATATCAAAAGCAACATCATAAAAACCAGGAGGCATATCAACTATTAAATAATCTAAATATCCCCATTGAACTATACAAAAAATTTCTTTAATAGCATCTGATATAGAACTACCTCTTAAAGCTATTGGCATATTATTAGAGAAAAAATGAAAACTCATAAATTTAATTCCATATACATCAACAGGAAGAAT
>JANZZP010000006.1 GCA_026419335.1 Elusimicrobiales bacterium
GATATAGATTATTCAGATCTAGATGTTTCTGCATTTTCTACAATAGGTAGACCTCATATTGCGGATGCGCTTGTAAAAAAGGGATATGGGAAAAATAGAACCGAAGTGTTTTTAAAATATTTAACAGAAGATAAACCTGCTTATGTTCCGCCACAGGGTCCAGATGTAAAAGAAGCTGTTGAGTTGATAAAAAATCATGGTGGTTTTGCAGTTTTAGCTCATCCATCAACAATAGAAAAAGATTTTGATGTTTATAGGTTAATTGAAATAGGATTTGATGGAATAGAAGCTTTTTATCCAACGCATACTAATTCTAAAACTAAGAAATACATTGAAATAGCCAAAAAATATAATCTTATAGTTACTGCAGGTACAGATTATCATGGACCAAATACAGATAGAGAAATTATGGATATTTATAAATATGATTCTAAGGAAATGAAAAATATAGAAAAATTGTTTTTATGAGTGAATTAGAAAAAGAAATAGAGAGATTAAAAAGTAAAGGTCTTAGTAGAATTTGTGCTCAAAGAGATTTATCTCAGATAGCATTGCTTACTTTGGAAATAAATAAACTTAAAAAACAGAGAAATGCTGTTATCCCTGTTCATGTTTATCAAAGACCAGAGATAATTGTTGGAGTTGCAGATTTTGTCGGTGATTCATATAAACTTGCTAAAGATTGTGTTGATGTTAATTCAGATGTAATAATTTTTTGTGGTGTTAAGTTTATGGCTGAAACTGCAAAAATACTAAATCCACAAAAAAGAGTTTTTATTCCGGATGTAAAAGCTGGGTGTAGTTTAAGTGATTCTATTACAGCAAATGATATTTTAAAATTGAAGGAAAAATATCCAGATGTTCCTGTTGTGACTTATATAAATACATCTGCAGAAGTTAAAGCTGTAAGTGATATAATAGTTACAAGCTCATCTGCATTGAAAATTCTTTCAAAACTTTTTGAAAAGTATAAAAGAATTATATTTGTACCTGATAAGTATATGGGAGCAAATCTTGCTAAAATCTTAAATAAAAAAATTGGTGAAGATATAATTTTATGGGATGGTTCATGTATAGTTCATGAAAAATTTGATTCTTCGATTATAAAAGATTATCGAAAAAAATATCCTTCAATGCTTGTATTGGCTCATTCTGAATGTCCATCTGAAATAATTAAAGAAGTTGATTTTATGGGTTCAACATCTGATATGCTTAAGTTTGTTGAAACTACTAATGCGCAGATTTATATGCTTATAACGGAATGTGGACTTGGTGAGTTTGCTGTAACTAAATTTCCTAATAAAAATTTTATTGCTATGTGTAGGTTATGTCCTTATATGAAAATGATTACTCTTGAAAATATCCTAGATACCTTAAAATATCTTCCCCCGGAAAGTGAGATAAATATAAAGGATGATATAATTAAAAAAGCACAAAATTCACTAAACAAAATGTTTGAGATATCACAACTTTGATGATGCTTCTTGTAAAATACATATAGCTTCTACTAAACTTTTTGCTTTCATATAAAGATTCCTAATTTCTTTTGCCCCTTGAAAATTTGAAAGCCAAAGTCCTATTATTTTTCTTGAACCAATGAATGCTTCTTTTTCACTAAAGGTTTGTGAGTATAATTTTAGATACTCAATTAAGAGTTCAATTTTTTGTTTTATATCTCTTTTTACATATTTGTTTTCTTTGATATATTTTTTTATATCATTGAATATAAATGGATTTGATATTGCTCCTTGACCAATTGATATTGCATCAGCATTTGTTTGTTTAAAAGTTAATACAGCATCATATGGAGTTTTTATTCCACCGTTTGCAACTAATGGAATTTTTAAAATTTCCCTTAATTTTTTTGTAATTTCAAAATTTACTGGACCGCTATGCATTTGTGAAACAGTTCTCATATGAAGATGTATTAAAGAAGCTCCATTTTCTTGAAGGAGTCTTGCTACTTCAATACATTCATCAGGCTTTTTAATACCAAGCCTCATTTTTACTGAAATTGGTATAGTTATTCTTTTTGATATTTCATATACTATTTTAGCAAGTTTATGAGGTTCATTAAACAATGCAATACCAGCTCCAGCTTTTACTACTTTTTTAACAGGGCATCCAGCATTTATTTCTATCATATCAGCACCTTTTTCTTGAATTAATTCTGCTGACATTAACATGGATTCAATATCTCCACCAAATATTTGTATACATATTGGTTTGTCATCTCTTACTTCTATCATTTTTAATGATTTTTTATTTTTATAATAAAGACTTTTTGAAGATACCATCTCAGTTATAACAAGGTCGCAACCATTTAAAAGTAGAATTTTTCTTAAGGGGTAGTTTGTTATCTGAGCCATTGGTGCAAGAAAAAGATTAGATTTTAGTGTTAGATTTTTTATCTTAACTGGTTTTAGCATTTTTTAGTACTGCACTATAAAGTTTCCATCATGAGCATTAGAAAAATCATTTTTTTGTCTGTTTTTTATTTTGTATATCTCTGAAGA
>JANZZP010000080.1 GCA_026419335.1 Elusimicrobiales bacterium
TCTGACCATAATTTTTTAACGGTTTGGCTTTGAGATGCTTGGAGTCGATCAGTTATTATTCTAATTTTAACTCCTCTATCTTTTGCCTTTTTTAAAGAATTATATATCTCTTCATCAGAAATTGAATAAACTGCAATATCAATGCTTTTTTGAGATAAATCAATTAATTTTAAAATATCAGTTCTTATACTGCTTATAATAGTAAAAAGTGATGTTGATAAATCTAAATTTACCAAACTTTTTGATGAACCATATACATCTATTGCTTTAGACCACATAGTTTCAAAGTAATTTAAATATGATAAAACATTATTTTCATCATAAACAAAAACAACATTTTCAAAATTATTATTATCAGCAGCAACAGTGAAATTATAAGAACCAGTCATAAGTATTTTTTTATCAAAGATAACTATCTTATTATGCATAACACCGTACATACCATTTCCTCTAAGATATCTAATAGGAATTTTAGCATCAATCAATTTACTTACAGCTGGATCCATTTTATTACTCACGACCTTAGAATATTCTATTATAATCCGAACATTAACACCTCTTTTATATGCTTGGATTATTGCATCAGAAATTGTTATATTACTCAATGAATAGATAGCTATATCTAAAGATGAAAGAGTATTATTTATCTGCTCTATTAGTTTTTTGGAAATTTGAGTTTCATTGGAAAAAAGTGTATATATGTAAGTATTTTTACTAGAAGCTTTTACTTCTGGCAAAAAAATATCCTTTTTTAATTCGACAATATCAGTTCCATATAAAGCTACATTTAAAAATACAAAAAAGTGAATTACTATATTCATCAGTTAAAGTTTATTATATAATTAATAAAAATTCAAGATATAAAGGGAAACAATAATATAGGACTTTGGTTTTATACATAAAGATATAAAATTGTAAAATTTTAAGTATAACCAATTTTCTGGAGGGATGGCTGAGCGGTCTAAAGCGCCGGTCTCGAAAACCGGTGTGCGGTATTTACCGCACCGTGGGTTCGAATCCCACTCCCTCCGTAATTCATAAAATTTATATTCCTTATTATTTCTCAAGCTCAAGTTGTAAACAAAATATCATTCCTATTAGATATGCAATAGCTCTTTTAGAATACATTTGCTCATTAAAATTACCTGTAACTGAATAATTAGAAAAATCTAAACTTAATCCTGTACCATTAACATTATACGAATATTCATCATTATATTTTTTATAAGCAGCCACATTTATGTAATTATATTTTCCATCATCACTTCTAATGCTTCCATTTATATAATAATTATCACCAGTTTTAGAAGCTCTTAAATTACCATAACTGCTATGTATTGAAAGATAACTAGAATAATTTAAATAAGAAATCATTTCATACCTTCCATCAATCCTAATATTGCCATCAAATCTACCATCATACACTTTCTTTATAGAAACCTCTATACCATTTCTATAATCAGCACCCTTTATTTCTTTTATGGATGTAATCTTATTAATATACATATTTAAATAAGAATACATTTTTGATGTATATTTTAAATCAACTCTTGGAGATATATTTTTAATTTGAGAAATTTCAATATTTCTAAGATTAGACATGTTTATTTCGTTCATCAATGACAACTTAATCAATTCATATTTTTCAGCATAAGATAATTTTAATAAAGATAAAATACTATATATTAAAAACAAAAACTTTTTCATAAACCCTCCATAAATAAATTTTAAACAAAATAAACACTCAATTTAAGAATCAAAAGTCCCAATTTAAAAAAGCTCAAAAGAACTATGATAAAAATCAAATATTAACAACTACCCAACAAGAGTTGCAATCATTACTGCTTTAATAGTATGCATTCGATTTTCTGCTTGTTCAAAAACAATAGATGCTTTCGATTCAAAAACATCCTCTGTAACCTCAATGCCATTTTTAAGCCCAAAGTTTTCAGCAACTTCCTTCCCCACTTTTGTCTCAGTGTTATGAAAAGAAGGTAAACAATGCATAAATTTTACT
>JANZZP010000002.1 GCA_026419335.1 Elusimicrobiales bacterium
CCTACTAATGGCTCATCTAATAAATATAAATCTGGTTCTCTTAAAAAAATGCTCATCAACAATAATTTCTGTTTCATACCTTTAGAATATGTTTCTATCGGGAGGTTAATTGCATCTTCTAATTCAAACTGAGAAAGAAAAAACTTATATTTTTCATTTTCTAATTCTTTTTCATATATAGAAAATACAAATTCTATAAATTCTTTACCTGTAAGCTTAGGATAAATATAGGGTTCATCTGGAAGATACCCTATGTGTTTTTTTAACTTGGTGTTTAAAACAGACATCTTTTCACCCAAGATATACACTTCTCCACTATCTGCCTCTAATACACCAGCAAGAATCTTTATTGTAGTAGTTTTTCCAGCACCATTAGGACCTAAAAGTACAAACACTTCGCAAGAATTTACTTCAAAGTTTATTTTTTTTAATACCTCTTTATTACCAAATCTTTTACAAAGATCTACTACTTTTATCATTCGGTTTTTAAAGTTCATATAAGTATTGTAAGAAATCCCGCCGTAAATATTGGCAAAATAAAATTATCATCTATAGGCAAAGGAAGAAACTCTATAGCCGCAGCTAAAAGTGATGCTATAAAAGCATGTTCTATTCTTACAAAAAACAACCCACATATAAATGCTACTAAGAAGAAAGCTAAAGATCCTTCTAAACTTTTACCACGAGAACCTAATTTTATTTTTCCCAACACTACTCCAACAATTGCAGCAACACTATCTCCAAGTGCTAAATATAACAAACTCAAAGTCACGATATTTTTATTTTCTGAAAATAAAAATATCGTAAGAAAAGCTCCAGAAAGCGTCCATATAAGTGTTGAAACATTTTCTTTTTCTTTTTCTCGGTATGTACCTTCAAATATTTTTAATAAAATTTTATTAACAGAAGGATAAAGTAATCTTATTGTTTCAAATATTAAATCTATTATCACCAAACTCGCAGAAACAATTACTGCTGTATTGTAGGGAACTAAGTTATATCCAATAGGGTAAAGTATAGTAAGAAAATGTAAACTTTTTCTTTTTATTTCTTGAATTCCATTAGGCTTTAGTATTTGTTTCATTTGTTAAAATTCTTTAAAAATGAACTTAATAAAAGTTTAAGTTTAAAATAAAAAAATTTATATGTACTCACTAAAACACCAAAAAAATAATCTTTTAACTCATTTATTTTAATCTTAGAAGAAAATATGAAAGTAAATAAAAAAATTAAAATTAAACAGTTCACAATGAGGATAACTACAATAGAAAAAAGCCATCCAGAAATTCTAAAATCAGTTTGTCCTACATATATAGCATAAATAGTTAAAATTAAATGAAACATAATAGAAAATCCTAAAAGAAACATAAAAACTTCTGTTGGAATTTTTAATTTCAATAAATATCTACAAATTATCCATAAAAGTGTAATTATAATAGAATAAAAAGGAACAAAGTAAGGAGATAATGCTATAAAAGTATTAACCTTGTTTACATTAACACAACCATAGAAATTACTAATTTTTATATTTTTAATCTTTCCACCACATAGATAAGTGCTCAAAACATGCACAAGTTCATGTCCTAACACATAAAATTTAATCGGTTTATAAAAAACAAGATGAAAAACTACATAACTTCCCATTCCTATAAAGAAAGCAACTACTAATTTATCTTGAAATTCTACATTTGTAATCACATATATTAGTGTTTTTAAAAGTGTAAAACATAAAGGCAGAAGAAATATAGCATAAAAAAATTTTACTAATTTGTTATGTAAAAAGAATTTTATCATAAAGAAAAGATTTTAAGAATTATTTTATTATTTTCTTAATTTTATTATTCTTATCAAAAATAATACTTATAGGTTTTATTTCTTCATCAGATTGCAAATAACAAAATGACATTACTATAAGAGAATCTCCCACCTCTCCTAAACGAGCTGCTCCACCTTGAAGAGATACTGTCTTGGAACCTTTTTTGGCAGGTATAACATATGTCTCAAATCTTTCGGCATTGTTTAGATTTACTACTAAAACTACTTCATATGGCTTAATCTTTGCCTTTTCTAAAAAATCTATATCCAAAGCAATACTACCTGAATAATTAAGATTTTTTTCAGTAACTACTAAACCTTGTAATTTTGATTTTAAATATTTTACTAACATAATTATTTATCCTTTCTTATTTATATCCTAATTTCTATTAAAATAATTAACTATATTTTTTAAGAGTTTTAAACCTATCTCTCCACTTTTCTCTAAATGGAACTGAGTAGCAACAATGTTGTCTTTAAGTATCATTGAACAAAATTTTTCAAAATAAAAAGTTTCTCCAAAAATAATACTTTTATCTTTTGGTATAGGATAGTAAGAATGCACAAAATAAAAAAATTCTTTTTTATTTAAACCTTCAAGTAGAATATGATTTTTATTTTTAAATTCAACTAAATTCCAACACATATGAGGCACAGGAAGTTTTTTTCCTTCAAACTTTACGACTTTTCCATCTAACACTCCAAGTCCAGAAACTGTAGGCTCTTCTTCACTATTTTTAAATAGAATTTGTAAACCTAAACATATACCTAAAACAGGATTACCTGAATTTATAAAATTTATTATCTCTTCATACAATCCAGTTTTTTTCATATAATTTATTGCATACCCAAAACTACCAACTCCTGGTAGTATTATCATATCGGCTTGGACTTTTTTAGTAATGATTTTAGGATATAATCCCAAAAACTCTATTGCTTTAGTTATACTCATTAGATTACCAACACCATAATTAATTATTCCGACTTTTTTAATCATTTTAGCATTCCTATTAACTCTGTAAGTTTTAGATTTTTTTCCTTTAAATAATTATTTAAAAATTTAATACATTCAACAGGAAGTTGAGGATTTCTAAAATATGCACTCCCAATCTGAACTGCTTTAGCACCTAACAAGATATACTCAACCACATCAGACGGATTCATAATTCCCCCTGTTGCTATTATATCTATATCACCAAATTCTTTTTTCACATCATATATATACCCTGTCTCTTATACACATCT
>JANZZP010000024.1 GCA_026419335.1 Elusimicrobiales bacterium
TTTTTTTGTATTGAATTTTTAATTATTGAATTTATTCTAGCATGGGCATACTGAACGTAATAAAGTGGATTTTCATTTGATTGTTTTTTTGCTAATTCTATATCAAAAACTACATGTGTATTTGGATTTCTCATTGTAAAGAAAAATCTTACAGCATCTTTTGATGTTTCCTCTATAAGTTGTCTTAATGTATAAAATCTGCCTGCTCTTTTTGACATTTTTAAGGTTTCATCACCTTTTTTGATTGATACAAGTTGGTGTAGTATTACAATAAATTTTGTTTCATCTAGTCCTAGAAGTTTAAGTCCTGCTTTAATTCTTGGTATATAACCATGATGGTCAGCTCCCCAGATATCTATTATTTTTGTATATCCTCTTTCATATTTAGTAAGGTGATATGCTAAATCATTTAGAAAATAGGTATTTGAACCATCTGATTTTCTTAAAACTCTTTCTTGATCTGTTTCATCTTGAGTTTTTAGCCAAACTGCTCCATCTTTTTCTTCTAAGCAATCTTTTTCTTTGAATATATCAAGTATTTTTTGTTGAAGTTTTTTTTGATGTATTTCTGATTCAAAAAACCATCTATCAAATTCAACTCCAAGATTTTTTAAGTCATTTTTTTGTTGTTCTATAATTTTTGATATTGCAAATTTAGTAAATTTATCGATTTGATTATTTTTTTTCCATTCTTTAGCTTCATCCGGAAGTTGTTTCGATAAATCTATTAAATAATCTCCATGATATCCATCTTCTGGTATTTCTTCGTTGGTATATCTTGCTAAAAGTGATTTGCCTAATAATTCGACTTGTCTACCACAATCATTTATATAATATTCTTTATGAACTTCATATCCTAATTCCATGAATATATTTGCCAAAGAATCACCGAGACAAGCACCTACTGCAGATGCTAAATGTAGTGGACCGGTGGGATTTGCTGAAACAAACTCTATGTTTATTTTCTTATCTTTATTTTCATTTTTTATAAAAGGTTTGTCTTCATTCAAAATCAAGTTTATATAAGATGCAAATATATGTTTTGGTATTGTTATATTTATAAAACCAGATTGAAAATCTGCTTTAAAATTATTTTTTATTAATATTTCTATAATCTCTTTCCCTATTTCATCTGGTTTTTTTGATATTTTTTTTGATACTGTTAAAGCAAAATTTGTTGCAACATCATAACTCAAATGAGATGGAGGTTGTGTAATAGAAAAATACTCACTTGCTTCTTTAATTCTTTTTGATATCATATTTTTTAATTCTAAATTTAATTTAGATGGTATCATTTTTTATTTTTGTTTTTGAGAATTGAAGGCTTTGTAGATTTATTTTTTCTTTCTTTTTTTTCCCATCTTACCTTCTTACAATCAGAATATATTTTATCAATGGCATAAAATTCTCTTGATTTTTCATCCATTATGTGTATTACTAATCCACCATAATCTAAAACTTTCCATTGTTGTGATGTTACACCATCTCTATGGAGAGTATATTCATTAAAATTTTGTTTCATTCTCTTAATAATTTCCTCTTCTATAGCGTTTAGATGTGGATTTGATAAAATTGTAGTTACCAAAGCATAATAAAAAAGTCCTGTTTTTGATTCTACATCAAGAAGAATAGTATTTTCACCTTTTTTTGCATCGATTAGTTTTGCAATTTCAACTGCTATTTTTTTGTAATATTTTTTGTCTTTCATAAAATACCCTTTCTTTTTTTAAGTTTCTCTATTAAAAGAATTTCTTTATTGCGGGATGTTTCTTTTAGTCCCGCAGATACTATATAAGATATTGTATTAAATATTGTAGTATAATCATTCATCTCTTGTAAGGTAAGCTCCTTGGCAAAATGATATAAAATTGTTGGTTTTGACATTTTATCTGGAGTTACGACGGTTATATAACTTTTGTTATCTATCCAAGTAGAATTAGTATATTTTTTCAAATCTATTTTTAAATTTTTATTTGGATTTAGTTCATATATTTTTTCAAACTCTTCATTAAAAGGGTTATAATAATATGTTTCAATTTCGCATTCATTGACATATATTTAGATTGCTTCTGTTATTTTTGTAAGTAATTCTTTTTCATCAGTATGTGTTTCAGTTAGATGTTTGGATATATCATACAAAAGAGTTAATTCTTTAGATGTATGTGCAAGTCTTAGTGAAAGAGTTTTAGACATAAATAAAAGCATTTCATTTGCTAAATCTGGCCTGTGTTCAAGTATTTTTTTAAAACTTTCCTTAGATATTTCTATAATTTCACATGTAGTTGTTGCTCTTACTCTTGCTGTTCTTGGTATTTCTTCAAATAACGCAATTTCTCCAACAAAAGAAGGAGCGCTTATATAAGCAAGCTCTTTAAAAAGAGTTTTTTCTTTATTTATTGATTTTTCAATTATAACATTCCCAATTTCCAAAATAAATATAGAATGAGAATCA
>JANZZP010000030.1 GCA_026419335.1 Elusimicrobiales bacterium
CCATAAAACTTACCTTTTATTGTTATAAAATTAATTGCTTTTTTTGGTATTTTTAATTTTTCTAATGCTTTTTCATCAAATATGGTATGTTTTCTTTCATTTATTATCTTTTTAGCTTTTCTTATTCCTATTCCTGGTACTCTTATGAGCTCTTCAAAGGATGCTTTTGTTATTTCAATTGGAAATAAATCAATATTTCTTATAGCCCATTCTAATTTAGGATCAATTTCTTCTTTAAGATTGTAGATGTTTTTTGGGAAAATTTCATCTACTCTAAAGCCGTATATTCTTAAAAGCCAGTCTGCTTGGTATAATCTGTGTTCTCTAAGTAAAGGAGGATTTGTGATTTGATTTAGTCTTTTATCATTATTTACGTTTATGAAAGCCGAATAATAAACCCTTTTTAGATTCATTTTTGTATATAATGAATTAGATAATTCTAAAATTTCTTTATCAGTATCATTTATAGCACCCACAATTATTTGGGTTGATTGACCACCGTATGGCTTTTTTTCGTAAATTTCATTTATTTTATCTCTAGCATATTTCATTGGTTTTATTATCATATCCTTTTGTTTTGAGGTTAAATCAAAGAGTTTTTTAGAGTCAGATAATTCTATATTTACACTAACTCGGTTCGAGTTTTTTATTGCTTCTAGTATAAGTTTGTCACAGCAGCCAGGGATTATTTTTGTATGAATATATCCATTAAAATTGTAATCTTTTCTTAGTTTTTTTATAGTATTTATCATTAACTCCATTGTGAAATCTGGGTTTTTAAATATTGCTGAACTTAAAAAAAGCCCTTTAATATAATTTCTTTTGTAAAATTCTGATGTTAAAATACATATTTCATCAGGATTAAATATAGCTCTTTTAATGTTATTTGATTTTCTATTTATACAATAACCACAATCAAATTCACATATATTTGTATATAGTATTTTTAGTAATGATATACATCTTCCATCCCTTGACCATGAATGACATATACCTGAAATTACTGTTTTTTTAGTTCTATTAATATATGAATATGAAGAAGCACATGAAGCATCATATTTTGCTGATGAAGCAAGAATTTCTAATTTTTCGCTTATGTCCATTTTTATTTATCAAATTCCAAAATTTCCTTATAATTTTTATCTTCCACTACTTCTACTTTACTTAATTTTTTACCTATATTAAATGTTATTTTTTGTGCTTTGTCTATTTCTTGTTGAGCATCTTCAAGTTTCTTCTTTGTTTTTTCAAGCATTTCCGAAAATTTCATGAATTCTGATTTTACTAACGCTAAAAGTTTCCAAACTTCGTGTGATTTTTTTTCTATAGCTAACGTTCTAAAACCTAACTGTAAACTTGCAAGTATTGCTGTAATTGTAGTTGGTCCGGTTATAATTATATTGTATTCTCGTCTTATTTTTTCAAAAACACCCTCGGCTCCAAGTATTTCAGCAAAAATTCCTTCAGAAGGGACAAACATTATCGCAAAATCTGTGGTTTGGGGTGGAATAATGTATTCTTTTATTTCTTTTGCTTTTTTTACTACGTTGTTTACAAAATTTTTAGTTGCTTGTTCGATGTTATCTTTATTTGCTGATTGTTTTGCATCTAGTAATCTTTGATAATCTTCTAGTGGAAATTTTGAATCTATCGGTAAGTATATGAATTTATCATCATCTTTTGAAGGTATTTTGACTACAAATTCAACTGTTTTTCCATTTTCAAATTTATATTGTTCGATGTAGTATCCCGGTATAATATCCTCAAGTATATTTTTTAAATGTATCTCACCCATTATACCTCTTTGTTTTACATTTGATAATACTTTTTTTAAATCTCCTACTTCACTGGCAAGTCTTTGCATATCACCGATACCTTTGTATACACTCTCAAGTTGTTGATTTACTATTTTAAATGATTCTGAAAGCCGTTTTTCGAGAGTTGATTGTAGTTTTTCATCTACAATTAATCTCATCTCTTCAAGTTTTTTTTCATTTTTTTCTTGAAGGTATTTTAGCTCTTTTGAAAGTGTTTCATTTATTTCTGATAATTTTTTTAAGTTTATATCTGTTAGTCCAGTTAAAGATGATGAAATTATTTGGATTTGCGAGTTAATGTATGTTACTATTTCTGTTTTTATTCTTGAATTTTCATTTAAAATGAGTTCTTTTATATTTTCATTTTTAGTTGTTTTTATCAAAAGAAATATATTAATGATAAGAATTAGTACTACGATAAATAAAAGTAAAAAAAGCATGTTACCTCCTCAATAAACTATATTATAATACTATTTTTGCGACATATATTTGTCGTTTTATTTAATTTTATTATGTTTAAAATTTGTTATTATTTAATTATGATTAATTTTAGTCATTTTAATTATATTTAATTTATATGAGTTACAAAGCTAATATTGGAAAAGGTGATGATGGTTTGACTAATATATATAACAAAAGAGTTCCAAAATCATCTAATATTATAATGCTAAATGCTTTAATTGATGAAGTTAATTCTTTAATTTCTCTTATAATTACCAAAAAAAAGAGTTTTAAATTTTTAAAAAAAATTACAAGATTAAATTCCTCAGTTATGTCATTTAATGTTGGTTATTTATCAGTTAAGATAATAAAAGATGCTATAAATGTTTTGGAAAAATTTATTGAAGTAAACAAAGATTTTGATATTAAAAAATTTGAATACTTTGAAAAAGATGAAATATCTGCTTTGTTAAATGTAGTTAGAACTAAGATAAGAATTGCTGAGATATATGCTTGGAAATCTTTAAAGAAAGATACTGCTATTTATCTTAACAGATTATCAGATGTGTTTTTTATACTTTCTTTTAAAAGTGAAAAGTGTATCAAAATTTTTACATCTCATCTGGAGCAGTAACACCAATTAAACTAAGTCCTTTTTTAAGTATTTTTTTAACACCTTTAAGTATGAATAGTCTAGAAGCGCTTTGTGTTTTATTTAATTCGTCAATGACTCTATTTTTTTCATAATAAGAGTGAAATTCTTTTGCAAGTTCTATTAGATATATAGTAATATGGTGGGGTGTTAATTCTTTTTCACATTGTTCTAGTATTTTTTCAAACCAAAATATTTTTCTAATTATTTTTTTATCATCCTCATTTAATTCATAATCATTAAAGTCAAATTTATCTTGTGGAATATTTTTTTGTATTGAATTTTTAATTATTGAGTTTATTCTAGCATGCGCATACTGAACGTAATAAAGTGGATTTTCATTTGATTGTTTTTTTGCTAATTCTATATCAAAAACTACATGTGTATTTGGATTTCTCATTGTAAAGAAAAATCTTACAGCATCTTTTGAAGTTTCTTCTATAAGTTGCCTTAATGTATAAAATTTACCTGCTCTTTTTGACATTTTTAAAATTTCACTTCCCTTTTTAATTGATACAAGTTGGTGTAGTATTACAATAAATTTTGTCTCATCTAGTCCTAGAAGTTTAAGTCCTGCTTTCATTCTTGGTATATAACCATGATGATCAGCTCCCCAGATGTCTATTATTTTTGTATATCCTCTTTCATATTTAGTAAAGTGATATGCTAAATCATTTAAAAAATAGGTATTTGAACCATCTGATTTTTTTAAAACTCTTTCTTGATCTGTTTCATCTTGTGTTTTTAACCAAACTGCTCCATCCTTTTCTTCTAGACAGTTTTTTTCCTTGAATATATCAAGTATTTTTTGTTGAAGTTTTTTTTGATGTATTTCTGATTCAAAAAACCATCTATCAAATTCAACTCCAAGATTTTTTAAGTCATTTTTTTGTTGTTCTATAATTTTTGATATTGCAAATTTAATAAATTTATCAAGTTGATTATTCTTTTCCCATTCTTTAGCTTCATCTGGAAGTTGTTTAGATAGTTCTATTAAATAATCTCCATGATATCCATCTTCTGGTATTTCTTTGTTTGTATATCTTGCTAAAAGTGATTTTCCTAGTAATTCGACTTGTCTACCACAATCATTTACATAATATTCTTTATGAACTTCATATCCTAATTCCATAAGTATATTTGCCAAAGAATCACCAAGACAAGCACCTACTGCAGATGCTAAATGTAGTGGACCTGTGGGATTTGCTGAAACAAACTCTATGTTTATCTTCTTATTTTTATTTTCATTTTTTATAAAAGGTTTGTCTTCATT
>JANZZP010000062.1 GCA_026419335.1 Elusimicrobiales bacterium
CATCTGAGTTGGATGCCATTCATTTGTAAGTCCATTCCAAACTGGCACTCCAGCATATTTTGCAAGTTCCTCAATAATTTCTTGTCCAAACCCTCTATATTCTATCCCATCATACATCCTACCTAAAACTCTTGCCGTATCCTTTATTGATTCTTTGTGACCAAGTTGACTTGAATTTGGATCAATATAAGTGACATGTGCTCCTTGATCATATGCTGCTACTTCAAAAGCACATCTTGTTCTTGTGGATGTTTTTTCAAATATTAATGCTATGTTTTTACCTTTTAATCTTGGTTGTTCAGTCCCACTATATTTTGCTTTCTTCAATTCTATTGCTAAATTTATTAAAAATAAAAATTCCTCTTTTGTAAAATCAATTTCTTTTAAAAAATGTCTTCCTTTTAGATTCATTGGCATAAGACCTCCTTTAAGTAATATAATAAAAATATTTTATAACTTTTTTAAAATTAAAAATGAATTAGATTTAATTTTAATTTTTTCAGTATTTATAATTTTTCCTTTTAATATGTCAAATAACTTATCTTCTTTAATATATTTAGAAAAGTCAATATTCATGTTGGAATCTGCTTTATTCAATAAAACATAAATATAATCTTTGTCAGATAAAGTCCTTCTAAATATAAATAAATCTTTTTCTACATATATAATCTCCATTTTCCCATATCTTAGGTGAGGAAGTTTTCTTCTTAAATCATTTAACATTTTTATATGTTTATATACTTTAGAATATTTGGCTTTTTTTATATTTTCTATTCCAAACATCCTTCTATTATCTGGGTCCTCACCACCTACCATCATAATTTCAGTCCCATAGTATATGCAAGGGATTCCTCTAACAGTAAAATAAAAATTAAGCATATTTATATATTGGTTCAACGTTGCTGGTGAAATCGGAGAATTAAATCTTGGTTTATCATGGTTATCAGGATAAACAACTAAATATGTAGGATCAGAATATTTTTCATCATTTTCTAAAATTTTTAAAACATCCCTAAAATTTCCCCCTTTAAAAACTTTCTCTAATGGACCCCAACCACCACCCATAGAAGATAATGGCATATCTAAAACACTTATAGAACCATCTCCCATTTTAGTATATGATGATAGTAAATTAAAATCAGAGTTTGTCCATACTTCACCAAAAATAAAAAAATTAGGTTTATCTTTTTTCATCTCATAAGCAAATTCTTTAACAAAATCACTACTAACCCAAACAACAGTATCTAATCTAAACCCATCAACACCCATATCTCTCCAATATTTATAAACATCTATTAACCATCTTTTGACTTCTGGATTTTTATCGTTAAAATCAAGAAGGTCAAAAAGTATAGGTCCATCCTTAGTAAACCAATCATAAGTATCATTAAAATAATCAAACACTCTTCCTAAACCCCACACTCTTCCTCTATCTTCATACCATTTAACATCTATACTTACATCACCACCATGAGCATGATTTATAACCACATCCTGTATAATCTTTAAACCCCTTTTATGCGCCTTTTCTATTAAATCTCTGTAGGTATAACCCGGAGATTCTAAATGAGGATCCACCTTTGATAAATCCCATGCCCAATAACCATGATATCCAGCCGCATCATAAGTTTTCGCTGAGTTTATATATCTACCTGGAGGTTGCATTATAGGTGGTGTAATCCAAATTGCTGTAAAACCCATATTTTTAATATAATCAAAATTGTCAATCAAACCTTTAAAATCACCACCTTGATAATACCTTAAATTACCCGGAATATATTCATCACCCCAAATATTGTTATTTGAAGGATCTCCATCAACAAACCTATCAGTAATAACGAAATAAATACTTTCATCTCTAAAATCACCACTATTTACAAAAACCAAAAATAAAAACAATAGAAAATACATATTTATATTAAACAAAAATTTAAATATTAAACAAAATGTTGTAAAATCATAATTATGGAAAAGTTTTATCCCGAAAAACTTGATGAAAAAACAATTGAGTATTTCAATAAACACATCTTTAATGACAACAATCTAAAAGAAATTATAAACAAAAAAATTAGCGAGCTTGGAATAAAAAATATCTCTATTACTGATATTGACTCAAGTTTAATTTCTCTTATAACATTAATAAATAAACCCAAAAAAGTTGTAGAAATAGGATGTTTTTTAGGATATTCTGCAATTACAATTGTTAAAAACATGCCTGAAGATGGAAGAATATATACAATTGAAAAAAATGACCAGTATACACAAATTGCCTTAAATATTATAAAAGAATTAGGACTTTCAAATAAAATAACTGTTATAAATGAAGACGCTATAGATTACCTACCAAAATTATCAAAGATATCTCCGTTTGATATGTGCTTTATAGACGCTGACAAAGAAAATTATCCTACATATTTTAAATGGTCAATAAAAAATATAAAGAGTGGTGGAGTTATAATGGCTCATAATGTGTTTTTAAAAGGAAAGCTTTTTTATGATGGAGATGATAAAGAACAAAATAAAAAATCAAGAGGAATGAGAGAATTTTTATATAATTTCTTTACAGAAGAAAAAATTATACATCGTTCAATCATCCCAACTCCAGACGGACTTGCTATTGCTATAGTAAAATAATTTTTCTTCAGCAATCTTAATGCCGAAATAAATTTTTTTATTCCTAAAATATATATCAAACGGTAATAAACTTTCCCACAAAATATATTGTATTTTTCTATTAATCTTAGATACTTTTATAATCTCTAAGATAAGATTAATTGCTACAATGCGTTTATTTTCATATACTGAAATACTACCAGTATTTAAAAGGTTAAATGATATTGAATTAAAATAATTTTTAAGTTCTAACAAATCTAATTCAACTTTTTTATGAAACTTAAGTTTTAAAACTTTAGATTCTAAAATAAAAAAAATATAGTCAATTAAGCAACTGTAATATCTATTAAGTTTTTGGTATATTTTTTCATTTTCAGATATAAAATTTAATATTCTAGAAAGATTTTCTATCTCAGACCATAGATAATGAGCTTCTTTAATAAAATCAGAAAAATTTAAATTCACATTATTTAGATATTCTAACCTAGACAAAACTTTAGAAAACACTTCTTTATAGTTTTGTTGCTCCTCCATCCTGATGCGAATAACAATACTTTTCAATATTAGTTTTTTTTTCATATTGAATAAAATTTCATTTAATTTATTAAGATGATAATTATCTATCATTGTTACATTTTTAATTGTTGAAATATAATTACTAAAATAAATATAATACTCATCACAATTTTTTATTATTCCTAAAATATCTTTAACCTTATAACCAGAAAGAATTGAATACACGTTATTTATTGCACTAATTTCGTCAGATATAGCTTTCTTATTAATTTTATAGTAATTTGAAGAAGTAAAATTTTCATTATACATCTTTTCTATACTATTTGATGTTTCAACAGTAAAATCATATTTTTCTAAATTAGCATCAAAAAGTAAAGAAGATAGTTCTCTCATGCTCTCTTGATTTAGATTACCCCTAGCTGCTTCGGTCATTTTATCTATTATTTGTTTAACATAAGGATTAAGATAATCCTCATATATTGTAGATGAAATTTTAAAACCACCAGTATCTTTAATTTTATTTGCAAAAAGTTCAGAAGCTTTTTGTGGATTTTCTTTTATCCATTCCATTATACACAATCTCATATCAGAATATGTACCTCGCTGACAAGAAATTTCTACCACAAACTCTTTATTTTCAGCTAAATTATCAGCAACAATCCCTCTGAAAAACTTATCTTGTATTATCTTTTGCTGTATCTCATCAATAGTTAAAGAGAATGCTGAAAATATAAAAATAAATAGAAATTTCATAAAAAATCTCTAAATAGATATATAAATTGTGATATAATTTTCATAGAAAGAGGCATTTTCTTTACTCTGTCAAAAGTAAGTTCAAAACAATTTTCAATATCTTTTTCAAAATTCTCTTTCATCTTCGCACCTATAACTTCATCATAAATATTCACATTTAATTCAAGATTATAATGGAGACTTATATGATCTAAATTATGAGAACCAAGTGAAATCCATACTCCATCTACAACAGCACTTTTTGCATGAAGGACTTCCCCCTGCCATTCATAAACTTTAACACCATGCTTTATCAAATCTTTGAGTATTGTAAACGATGCAAGTCTAACATATGGATGATCAGTTTTATGAGGTACTATTATTTTAACATCAACACCTCTCATAACTGCCCGTTTCAAACATCTTGCTAATTGTTTATCAGGCAAAAAATATGCATTTGTTATATATATAAAATCCTTAGCATTATCCATAGCATATCTATAAGCTTTTCTTACAGATCTTAAAGTAACTATACCAAACTCATACACAAGTGTTACATATACATCTCCACCCTGCTCACTTACAGGAATATCAAAATAATTACCACCACAACGAACCCAAGTATCACGAAAAATCTTTACAACCTCGTATACAGCTTGTCCAGCAAAACTTATTCCTATATCTTTCCAATTCCTACCACCCATGGAATATGGAACATAATCAAGACTTAAATTAAACCCTCCTATTATTGCTCTTTTAAAATCACTTATTATTATTTTCCTATGATCTCTTCTGAACCATTTTCTAAACGAGGTAAAAAGTTTTATAGGATTATATTCTATTACTTTAACACCATGTTTCTTTAATACTGAAAAATAATCTTTTGAAGTATTCCGACTACCTATACTATCATATATAATACACACATCAACGCCTGATTTGGCTTTTTGACAGAGAATTTGTTGTATCTTAAGTCCTAAACTATCATCAGCAATCTCATAAAATTCAAGGAATATCGATCTTTCTGATTTTTGAAGCGTATCAAATATAGTTTCAACAAATAATTCACTAGAGTTTATTATTTTAATATCAAATGCTTTAACAAGCATAGACAGATCTGAACAATATTTTCTTATATGATATAGATCCATAAAGATATTCTAATAGTTATAAAAGATCTTTTTCAAATAAAAATATTTATCAAAATCAAAATTACAAATTATTTTTGAATAAAAATTATTACCTGTACATTTAAGATTAGGATCAATTTGAGAAAATAAATCTTTTGCTTCATTATATCTTTTTGTCTCAATATAAAAAAAACAAAGTTCTAATTTAGCGTTTCTAAAATTAGGTTCAAGTTCTATTGCATTTTTAAACCAATATTCTTGTCTATCACTTTTAAAATTTCTATAAAAAATTCCATTAAAATAACTTAACAAACCATTATAGGGTGAATAATAATAAGCATATTCACTAATCGCAGCATTTTTAAATACATTTTCAGAAGAGATAATATCTCTATAAGCCTCATAATATAGTTTATGTGATAAATATTTTTTATCTTTAAAAGGAAAATATAGAAAAATCATAAAAAAAACAGGTGCTATTTTTCTTATTTCAAAATTAAAATCATTAGGGTTTTTGATAAAAAAAGATATAGCTATAACTATAAAAAAAATTATCCTAATAAAAGGTAAATACAATATACTATCAAACATAAAAAAAACAGAAATGCCTAAAATTGGATAAAAAAATAATCCTCTTAAAGATAAAAATATAATAAAAATCATTGGAATAACCATTAAAATCCCACCTTCAACTAAAATATTCAAAAAATGACTATGTGAATGTAAAGCAGAATGATTATAATAACACAAACCATCATAATAAGGAAACTTAAAAATTTCAAAAACATTTTCAAAACTACCTAAACCCCATCCAAAAAAAGGATTATTTAGAAATGCTTTAATCGAAATTATATAAAAATCAAATCTTTTATATGCTTTCGGATCATCTAATTTTAATATATTATTAAAATTTATAACAATAAGCACCAAAGTTAAAAAAAATATTATTAATACTAATTTAGAAACTTTAAATCTAAACCTAAAAAATTCAAATGTGCTGATAAGAATTATTGCTAACACCCCATTCCTAGAAGCACAAATAAAACAACCTAACCACATTAAAATAAATAAAATCATATAAGTAATATTAAATCTTCTATCAGTGAGCAAAAAACCTATAGAAAGTACATAGAAAAATGCTTGATAATTTGGATTTCTGGAAGTAAATAAAAAGGATATATTGAATAATTTACCAATTATCATATCAATAAAAACAAACAATCCAATTACATATATAGTTTTTTTAAAAAAAATCATATATGAATCATTTTTTTCTGATAGAGAAATCATAAATAACACAGCTAATAATTCAATATAAAACCAATCAATAGATTGAGAAAAATTGGAAAAAATTAGAGAAGCTATTAAAGATAAAATATAAAGAAAAATATAGTATGAATTTATTCTAACATTTTTAAAATACACGAATACAAACATTAAAAACAATAAAAAAAATGAAATTTTTAAATCTAATAACCCACCTGAAATAAAACCAATAATTAAAAACATCAATGTTATGATTTTCATCAAGATTTAATATATTCTTTCATTCTTTTATATATCTCTATCGATGCTTTTTGATCAATATTTTTATAATTCTCAATTAAAATATTATATATATCCTTACGATATGGATTTATTAAAAGAACATATTCAAGTGATTTCAAGTAATCAATCAGCTTGCCTGGTTGTTTACTTGCTAATAATAAATAAATATTAGCTCTATTAATAGCAAGATCTATATTCGAAGGATATTTTCTAACACCTAACTCTGCTACCTCAATAGCTTTTGAATAATCTCCTAAATTCAATAAATTCTGCGATTTTTTAATAATATGCTCTACATCAAAAAGTAAATACCAAAAATAAAGAAAGTAAATAAATGATATAAAAGTAAAAACTATTATTGTTTTTGCTATCTTAATGTATGAATTGTTGAAAATAAACAAATAAGATCTAGTTTTTAGTACATAACCTAAATAAAACATAAAAAGCCACCACCCACATGTTGTATCTGGACCTATATCAAAAAATGAATGAACAAGTAAAGCAATAATAACATATCTTTCAATAGTATATATGTTTTTAATTGAAAGAAAAATAAAAATAATAAAAAAAGCAAAAGTAAAAATTCCACCTTCTGCTAATATGCCTAAAAAATAATTATGAGGATATATACTTTTAAGTTCAGCTTTTGAAAAAGCAGATATTATGTGAGTAAAGGAAGAATAACCCCATCCAAAAATTGGTCTTTCATAAAACATTTTTAAAGTTGATCCCCACCAAGATAATCTATCAAATACAGATTCAGGTTCAACAAAAATAATAAGGAATAAAAAAAGTATAGAAATAATAAATAACATAATCTTATTACTTTTCCAGTCAATGTTTTTTCGATTATCAAAAGCATAAACAATACAAGATATCAATATAGAAAATACACTTGCTATTGATTTTGTAAATAAAATAGCTATAAAAAATAAAACTGCATAATAATATTTTTTTTTAGACAAAAGTATAGCAGTAAAAATAATAAATACAAAAGCAAAAAGATTTAAATTACCTTTTTGAGAAATTCCTATATCTATGAAATTATCTAAAATAAATAAAATTAAAGTTAAAAAAAATAAAGAATAATACCACTTTATATCTATCTCTTCAACATTTAATACACAAAAAAATATTAAAAACCCTGATATTAAATTTACGTATTCATAATAAAGTAAATTCTTAATTGGACTAAATATATAAGAAATTATAAAAGCAGTAGGTATATAAAGAAAATACTTAATTTGAGGAGGTAATATTAGTCTTTTTGTGTATATGGAAATATAAATAACAAAAATAAAGAAAAATATAATAAAAAAATTAAACAAAAAATATAAAGAAATATTCCAAAATGGATATAAAACACAAGTTAAAAATGGAATAAAGAAAATACTCCTTGATATATTTGATACATTAACATAACCAGCTTCGCGATTCATTTAAAGTTCATTCAAGAATTTTTGGAGTTACAAAAATAAGAAGTTCCATTCTGCTTTTTTCTTTTGATTTTTTCTTAAATAAATATCCAAGTATTGGGATATCTCCAAAAAATGGAACTTTATAAATATAGTCACTCTCAGAATCATGAATCAAACCACCTATAACAATAGTCTCTCCATCATCAACGACCACAGTTGTATCAGCAGTCCTTTCATCTATGGAAGGTGGTTGAAATTGAGCTGTTTGTGATGGTTTAGAAACTTTAGGAGATATTTTCATTATAATTCTACCATCAGAAGTAATGGTTGGTAAAACGTTTAGAACTATTCCTGCTGTAATATAAGTAATTTTTTGAGAAGAAACAGAACCACCTGATGTGTTAGTAATCTCTGTTGTAACATATGGAATTTGATTTGTTATGTTTATACTTGCTTCTTTATTGTTTAAAGTAGCAATTTTGGGATTTGAAAGAATATTCGCCTTCCCTTTCCTAGTAGCTGCACTTAATGTAGCGTCTAATACAGTTTTTGATGTAACTTTTAAAAATCTAAAAGAACCATATCCTTGTTCAGGTATTAAAGAAACTCCAGTGCCACCACCAGAATAGATAGGAAGTGCATAAATAGGATTCCCACTTAAATCTTTAACCACATTTTGAAGATTTCCCATACCTATTTGAGTAGTATCCCTGCCATATACAACACCCCACTGAACACCAGTATGAAGTCCACTATCTAGCGAAACCTCAACAAGTTTTGCCTCTATAAGAACCTGTTTAGGCATTCTATCTAATTTCTTAATAAGTTTTTCAATAGATTCAAGTCCATACAAAGTATCGGTAACTATAAGAGCATTATTAGTTTCATCTATATTACATTTTGAAGTAGTCCTTCCTTCAGCTTGAGCTATAGACTCAATTTGAGCCTTTAGATCTGAAGCTTTGACATAGTTTAAGAAAAATATTCTTGTCTGTAAAACTGAATTTTTTTGAGAATCAAGTATTTTTTTTGGAGTAGATATTTTTATCACATTATCACTCACTTGTTGAGCAACAAGTCCTTTCATATCTAAAATTGTTTTAAATGCTTCATCAAAAGGAATATTTTTCAAAGAAACCGATATATTACCAGCAACATCATTATCAAATATAACATTTATATTAGCTCTTTGCATCATCTGTAATATAACTGTTTTGACACTAATATCAGGATATTCTAGATCTATCTTATATTTTGGAAGATTATCAAGAATATCAATATTTTTAGATTCATTTTTTGTAAAAGGCGCTTTCTTGGGAAGTATAGTCTTAACCATCTCAGAAGTGGAAACATTTTCAACTTTAACAAGTTTAATACTAACAACTTTATCACCTTCAAACACAGAATACTCAACAGGGTACTTAGTTTTAACATTAATTTTGATAATATCTTTAGCATCGTCAATAATAACTTTTTCAAAAATAGTTGAAGATGGGGTATGCTCTTTTTGTGTTTTAACCAAACACTCTTTTATTTCAATAAATATATTTTGTGGATCAATTTTTGATATCTGAAATTTAAGTTTAGGACCTTCATATATTATACTCAAAAGATTTTCTGAAAATTTAATAGCCGTAATTATCGTCTTTGATTCCTGACAAATAAGAAAACCTTTAAACATTAAAATAATCAAAATAATTCTTCTAATCATAATTTCTCTCCTTGTTCAGAAATTATAAGTTCTATTTTTTTCCCACTTTTTTTATCTTTTATAATGACTCCTTTACCAACAATATCTACCGAATAACCATTTATGACTCTTCTATTTAGAGTGTAAATTTTACCATCTCGTATTATATACATTTCACCACTTGAAACATCTCTAAGTAATGCCTCTTTAAACTTTGATGTTGACATTATCCCTTCAAGCACTAAACTATCCATATTAAAAACAACATCACTTAATGTGGAGGTTGAATACTTATAAGAATAATTTAATGTAGTTGGAGAAAAAGTTGTAGGTCTTATCATAGGATTCCTCAAATTATATGGCTTATATATTTTTTTCTCAGAAATGTCTTGAGTAGATATAACAACATCAGGAATTAATTGCGTCATAAGCATAGAGGAAAACAATAAAGATATAAAAATCATGTCCCCTCCAAATACTGATATGACACAAGGACAAAACTAGCAATAGAAACATCACCACCACTCATAGTTAAATTTTCTATATGAATTATTCTATCTTGAAGCGATAATTCAGCAAAAAACCTTCCTATATCATGATAACTACCTTTAATAACTAAGTTATAAGTTATTCTAAAATAATAATTTTCATTTACAGTATCACCAGGAACTATAGAATCAATATAAATTGAGTTTTTATCAGCTAATTTTTTCACTATTCTAAATAAATCCGATATATTTTTATCAATTGGTATTTTTTTCTTTAAAGATTCCTTCTGATTTTGAAGTTCTAAAAGTTTTTTTTGAAGATCTGGATATTTGGTTATTATATTTTTAGCTCTAGATATTTCTTTTTCCATCTCTTTATTCTTACTTTCCAAACTTTTTATATTTTTGGAAATAGGAAACCAAAAATATGAAAGATATATATAAAGAAAGCCAAAAATAATTAATATTAAAAGAAATAATTTTAAGACAACATCTTTATCAATTTTTATATTCTTCATATTTCATATCTATATTTATAGGAGATTTGAGTCATATAATAATCCGGAACATAATTAATGCTTGTTATTTTTGCATCAGAATATCTTTTTTTATTACTATCAATGAATGAAAACCACCACAAAAGATCCTCTAAACTATTAGAATTAACACTAATTTTTACATCTATAATTTGAGATTGCGTTTTAGTATCAATACCTAAAAACCACACCGTAGGAGGAAGATTATTAACTAAATCCTGCATAAAAGCAACATACTTATATCTGTTCTGATTTAATTTCTCAATCTGTAAAACATAATTTTCAATTTTCTTTATATCATCTTCTATTTTTTTAGATAAAAGGACCTGTGATTCAAGTAACTTATATTCCTTAACAAAATTTTCATTTTCAATCTTTAAGGATTTATATTTTGCGTAGTGAAGAGCAGAAATACCTATTATTACAATTATTATAATTAAACCAAAAATAATTAATTTTGCTAATATTATACTAGAGTATATTTTTTCTACATATTTTCTCGGTGTAAAATTTATATAAATCATAAACTCCTTATACTCCTGAGAGAAAGTCCAGCAGCAAGACATAATGAATTTTTTATATGAACTGATAAATTTTCTGGTGGATTTTTTACAAAAGAGAATGGATCTATCCGCTTAACTGGTAATTTTAACTCATTACTAAGATATTCTTCAAGTCCACAAAACGATGAAGAACCACCACAAATGTAAGCCTTAGTTATATTCAAATCAGGCATTGTAGAAGATAAAAAATCAAGAGAACGATGAATATCAGACACAAGATCTTTTATAACAGAAGAAATAATCTTCGAGCCTATTATTAAGTTTCTATCATGATCAGATATGGCAGAAAGCTTATCTTCATCAGTTATAAGAATCTTCATTGTTTTTTTAAATTCATCAGCATGTTCATCTTTAAGTGAAAATTTTTTTATAAAATTTCTATCAATTGAATTACCAGCAACAAATATGTCTCTCACAAGTCGAGAATAATATTCTTTTTTATTTAAATTTCCAGATTTGACTAAAAAAATATTATCACTAAATACTGAAAGGTTAGATACTTTATGCCCTATATTTATTAACATAATACCAGTAGACTCAATTTCAGGAGGAGGTTCAATTTTGTTTATTAAATTTTCTAAAGCAAAGCTATCAACATCTATAAGAACTGGAATTAAACCAGATTCTGTAATTATATTTATTCTTTCATCAATTATGTCTTTTTTCGCAGCTACTAGTACTATTTCCATTTTATTTTGTCCATCTTCAAAAATAGATGGGTTTATAACATAATGAGAAAGATATACATCGTTAACATCGAAAGGTATAAATGCTTCTGCTTCTGCCTGTAATTTATCAGAAAGAAGATTAGGATCTATATATGGAATTTTAACATATCTTATTATTACTGAATTACCAGAAATAGATGTTGCCGCATATTTAACTTTTATCTGGTTCTTTTTTATAAAAGAAGAAATCTCCAATGATATGGCAATTTTCCTTTCCTCAGGAGATATATCTGAAGGAAATTTAATTGGTACATATCCCCAATTCTTAAGAGTTACACCATTTTTATCTTTAGAAAAAAGAACAAATTTTATAGCATAACTTCCAATATCAATACCTATTATTTCATCTTCTGGATATACTATATCTAAAAAATTTTTCACAAACGTCATTATACAAAAATTATATTAAATATTTATTAAATTTAAGCAAAATTTTTATGCTATCCTATTTCGTATATTCCATCCCCAATAACGTCCTCAAGGTTTTTATATTCTTTCCCCTTAACAGATGAATAATACATATCTTCATAAGACCTTTTATTAATTTTATAAATAATTCCTATAGGTAAAGGAAAATCTGGAGGCATAAGAGATGATATTATAGAAGCAAGTATATAATTAGATGAATCATAGATAGTAAGGTCGGATGGTGGATTAGAAGGTTCAAATTCAATTATTTGAGGAGTATAACTTTTTATAACTATTGCTTTATTTTTGTTTTTTCCAAATATTAATGGTTTACCATTTTCTACCTTAACCAAAATTTCATCTTTCATCTGAGGAGATTTAAATATATCAAACTCATTATCAGTAAATACGACACATTTTTGAAGTATTTCTACAAAAGCAAAACCATTTGATATCGTTGCTTGTTTTATCACATTAGTATTAAAATCTATTTCTGTATCTATACATCTAGCTACAAATGGAGAACCAAGACTTATCGCAAAGTTAATAGGATTAAAAGCATTATCTATATTTCCTTCTGGTGTTGTTTTTGTCTTTGAACCAAACAAAGTAGTAGGGGAAGCTTGTCCTTTTGTTAAAGCATATATTCTGTTATTAAACATAAAAACTTTAATACCTATGTTTCTTCTTATACCATGTATAAGATGGTTACCACCTATTGACATAGCATCTCCATCACCCGTAACAACAAATACAGATAAATCAGGATTTGACAACTTAACTCCAGTAGCAACAGGAATCGCTCTGCCATGAATAGTATGATAACCATAAGTGCTTACATAATACGGGAATCTACTTGAACATCCTATTCCAGAAACCACCACATATTTTTCTTTTTCTATTCCTATTTCTGCCATAGCTCTTTTAATAGAGGTTAATATTGCATAATCACCACATCCAGGACACCATTTAACTATAACATTAGAAGCAAAATCATTTGAAGTAAGTTTGCTCATAAAATCCTCCTCAAATATATTTTTCAATAATTCTAATAATCTCTTCGTTGGTATATGGTTGTCCAGTAACTTTGGTCTCTGATATAACATTCAATCCATTAGATTTTAATACATATGCAAGTTGCCCTTTGTTTTCTTCAACAACAACAACTCTTTTGAAGTTGTTTACTTTATCATTAAGATCAGGTGGAAGTGGATTAAGGTATTTTAAATTTATAGAAGCAACTCTTTTGCACTTTTGACTGAAATAGTTAACAGCACTTCTAATCGCACCATACGTAGAACCCCAACCAATAATTAAAAGGTCATTTCCATCACCATATATTTCTGTAGGTGGGATTTCACTTAAAACTTTTTTAATCTTTTCATGTCTTAAATCAGTCATAATTTGATGATTATCTGGATCATAACTCACATTACCTTCTATATTAGACTTTTCAAGCCCACCTATTCTATGAGCATAACCAACCATTGGAGGATAAACCCACGGTCGTGCAAATGTTTTTTCATCCCTTATATATGGTTTAAACTTCTCAGATGGAGGTATTTGTGAAAATTCAAAGGGTTTAAGTTCCTCATCCTCAGGAATTCTTAAAGGTTCTGATCCTTGAGCTATATAAGCAGAAGTTAAAACAATCACAGGAGTCATATATTTAACTGCTATCCTGGAAGCCTCGTAAACTGTATCAAAACAATCTGCAGGAGAATAAGCAGCCATAACTACCAAAGGACAATCCCCATGCCTTCCAAACAGAGATATAAAAAGATCTGATTGTTCAGTTTTAGTAGGAAGTCCTGTAGATGGACCACCACGTTGAACATCTACAACAACTAAAGGAAGTTCACTTATAACAGCAAGTCCTATTGCCTCAGATTTAAGAGAAAGTCCTGGACCACTTGTCCCTGTTGCAGCAAGATTTCCTGCAAAAGCAGCACCTATAGAAGCACATATTGCTGCAATTTCATCTTCTGCTTGAAAAACCACTATATCATTACTTTTAAGTTTAGCAAATGTATGTAGTATTTCACTGGCTGGGGTTATTGGATAAGAAGCGTAAAATATTTTTCTTTTCATTTTTCTAGAAGCAGCAATTAAAGCATAAACAACAGCTTCATTACCAGTAACATTATGATATCTCCCTTTTTTTAAATTACCCTTTTCAATCTTATACTTAGCATCAAATATTTCAGTATTTTCAGCATAATTATAACCTGCATATAAAACTTTTTTATTAGCTTCAGCTATTTTAGGACTCTTTTTGAACTTATCTGCTATCCAACTAGCAGTAAAATCTATTGGAAGGTCAAACATCCAATATAAAACTCCAAGCATAAAAAAATTTTTAGTCTTTAAAATTTCAGATTTATTGAGACCATCTTCTTTAAGCGTCTCTTCAACAAGATGATTAGCATCTATCGCTATTACTCTATAATTTGATAAACTACCATCTTCAAGTGGATTTGTTTCATAACCAGCTTTTTTTAAATTTTCTGGAGTAAAATTGCCAGAATTTGCTATTATTATGCTTCCTTTATCTAAATATTTAAGATTAACTTTCAAAGCAGCAGGGTTCATTACAACAAGAAAATCTGCTTTGCTGCCAGGATTCATAACAGATTCATCGCCAAAAGCTATTTGAAATCCGCTAACCCCACCTATACTTCCTTGAGGTGCTCGTATTTCAGCAGGATAATCAGGGAGTGTAGATATTTCATTTCCAGATATCGCTGTAGCATTTGCAAACTGATTGCCTAAAAGTTGAATACCATCTCCACTATCTCCAGCAAATCTAACAACCGTAAGATTTTTGGAATGAATATTTACCTTTCTAAACTTTTTAGAATTCATAACAACTCCTCCAATTAATAATATACAAAATTTTATAAATATTGGATTCCTTAATAATTAATTTTAATAAAATAATTATAACAACATAAGAATTTTTTATTATTATACAATAAATATTTTATGGCAATTATTATTAACTGAATCATAAATATTTTAAAATTTATTTTTTACACATACTAAATATCTGTCTCTTATATTACTACCAAAAAGATAATAAAACTCATTAACTAAAACATTATCCTCTGTTATGACATCTATAAATTCAGAACTCAATCCATAAACAATACCATTTTTAATTTTCATAGTTAAAACTTCCATTTTATTGCCTATTTTTGAACTTATAAATTTTTTTCTTAATAACTTGTCTACTTCACGCATATTATTTGATCTATCCTCTTTTATATTTTTAGGAAGGTCATTTTTGCTGAACGCTTCTGTATTTGGTCTTTTAGAAAAGGTAAAAACATGTAACCCACTTAAACAAATATCTTTAACAAACTTTTCTGTTTCAAGATAATCAACTTCACTTTCTTCTGGAAATCCAACTATAATATCAGAATATATTCCTACATTGTCAATTTTTTTTCTAATTAGATTAATTCTATCTTCAAAAAAACTCTTATTATATGGTCTTTTCATGAGTGATAAAATTTTATCTGAACCACTTTGAAGAGGAATATGAAAATATTTACAAATTTTCGAATCTTGAGATACTTCAATTAAATATTCATCTATCTCCCATGGTTCAAGTGATGAATATCTTATTCTAAAATTACCAGGAATTTTGATAATTTCGCATACCAAATCAGCAAAGTTTTTGCCAGAATCTTTGTAAGAACCAAGTCTTGTCCCTGAAAGTACAATTTCTTTCACACCAAGCGAAATTAGATTTTTGACTTCATCAATTATAGAAAATATACTTTTACTTTTAGGCACAGAACGTAATTTTGAAACTATACAATAAGAGCACTCCATATCACAACCATCTTGAACTTTAATAAATGCTCTGGTTTTATTAGTTAATCTAATTATAGGGAAAAAAGATATATCTTTTTTGTCTTCAGTTAAAAAATTATAAATAAGATGCTTTTCAGAATTAGAAAAAACTTTTATTCTTTCTTGTTCTTTAAATTCATTCCATTTAAGTGTAGCTAAACATCCAGTAAAAATAATTAAGCTTGATGGATTTTCTTTTAAAACTTTCTTTAAGAATTTAATTACATCTTTTTCAGCATTTTCTGTAACACAACAACTATTAATAACAAAAAAGTCTGGATTCTTATCACAAACAACAAAACCTTTTAGAATAAGATGTTGTTTTAAGCTTTCAATTTCAATCTGATTTGTTTTACATCCAAATGATTTAAAATAAATTTTCATTCTCAAGGAAATAACTTATACATCCCAAAATAGATATAGCAGCCGTTTTAGTAGTTAATATATTACTAGAAATATTAACACAAAAAAATTTTTTTTCTATATACTTTTTCTCTTCATCTGAAAAACCACCTTCAGGTCCAACAATTATATTAATTTCTCCATTCATAATTTTAAGTATATCATAAAATAACATTGTATTGTTCTTTGAAACCCACCCAACTATAAACTTTTTACTCATATTTAAAATATCATTAAGAAGTATAGGCTGCAAAATGACAGGAATAGAAAAACGTTCAGACTGTTTAACCGATGAAATTATTAAGTTTTTAAAACGAGAGGTGTCGAATTTTTTAGGAATTAAATTACCTTGAGTGTATTTAGTTACAATTGGAATAAAATTATCTACTCCAAGTTCTGTACCTTGTTTAATTATAGATTCAAATTCCTTTTTCTCAATAAATGGTAAATATAAATTAATAACATACTTTTTTTTAAGAGAAGGTAATTTTTCAATATTATCAACTATAACTTTTCCATCTATTATGTCTTTTATTTTAGCAGTATATTTTGAATAACCATCAAATATTTTTATTTTATCACCTTTTTTAAACCTAAGGACTTTAATAATGTGAAAAGATTCTTCCTCATCTAAAATTACTTCTGAACAAGATTGATCTATTGGCGGGGAGATAAATTGCATAATTATGTAAAAATTTTCTTAAAAAATCCACCATTGTCTTTTTTTTCTTTATTATCAATTTTTTTAAATGAATCTTTCAATTTAATAAATAATTCTTTTTGTTCTTCAGTAATTTCTTGAGGAATATTTATCAAAACCTTTACCAACAAATCACCACGCTTTTTTGAATTCGTAGATGGCATGCCTTTATCTTGTATCCTTAACATTTTACCATGATTTGTACCAGGTGGAACTTTAACTTTAGTTTTTCCACCTTCTATTAGTGGAACTTCAAGCTCACAACCTAAAACTGCATCATACACCTCTATAGATACATTATAAATTAAATCGGAACCATCTCTTTCAAAATGATGATGTGGTTTAACTCTAATTTCAAGATAAAGATCCCCAGAATATCCATCAGGATTAATATCACCACCTCCTCTAATCCTAAGCACTGTTCCATTTTCAACACCTTGTGGAATTTTTATAGAAATTTTATTTTTTTTGTTAGCCACCCCCCTACCATTACAAATTGAACATGGTTCAGTTATAACCTTACCCTCTCCATGACATTTTGGACATGTTTGAGTAAAAGAAAAAAAACCTTGTGAGTATTGAACTCTGCCCCTTCCTCCACAAGTACTACATCTTTTAATTGAATTTGTATCCTTTGAACCTTTACCCCCACACATTTCACATAAATCAAGTCTTTCATACTCAAAATCTAATTTACTTCCTTTAAATACATCCTCAAGTGTTACTTCTAGTTCATATTTCAAATCTTCACCACGAGTCTTTCTTCTCCTCCCCCCTATATCACCAAAAAAACTTTCAAAAACACCACCAAATATATCATCAAAATCTGAAAATGCATCAAAACCCCCTGAAAAACCACTGCTGCTAAACCCTTCACGCAAACCCTCTTCTCCATAAGTATCATACATTTTTCTTTTTTCTGGATTTGAAAGAACTTCGTAAGCTTCATTTATCTCTTTAAATTTTGTCTCCGCATCTTTATTTCCAGGATTTCTATCAGGATGATATTTAAGGGCAAGTTTACGAAAAGCAGATTTTATTTCCTCTTGCGTAGCATTTCTTGATACTCCAAGAATTCTGTAATAATCTTTTGCCATATAAAAATAGAGCCGCTTCTTAAAAAGAAGCGGCATCGATAGTATAAATTATTTATTTTTTATTTTCATCTACAACTTCTGCATCAACTACATCTTCTCTCTTTTCAGATGATGTTTGAGATGACGAACCAGCTTGTCCTTGAGACTGTTGTTGCGATTTATACATAGCTTCACCAAGCTTTTGAGAAACTCTTATAAGTTCATCTTTCATCTTTTTTATCTTTTCAACATCATCAACCTTAATAGCTTCCTTAAGATCATTTATAGCTCTTTCAATTGTAAGCCTTTCATCTTGAGATACTTTATCACCATACTCTCTTAATGCTTTTTCTGTGGTATAAATAATAGAATCAGCTTCATTTTTTGCTTCAATTAATTCTTTCATCTTTTTATCTTGCTCAGCATATTTTTCAGCTTCTTTGATAAACTTATCAATTTCGTCTTTATTAAGCTTATTGGGGGCAGTTATAGTAATATGCTGAGATTTACCTGTTCCCAAATCCTTAGCAGAAACTTTAAGGATACCATTAGCATCTATATCAAATGTTACCTCAATCTGAGGGACTCCTCTTGGAGCAGGTGGAATTCCATCAAGATCAAATTTACCTAACGAAACATTATCCTTAGCAAGAGGTCTCTCTCCCTGCAACACATGGATTGTAACAGCAGGCTGATTATCAGTTGCTGTCGAAAATATTTGAGTCTTACGTACAGGTATCGTTGTATTTCTTTCAATGAGTTTTGTCATAACACCACCAAGTGTTTCTATACCTAATGAAAGAGGAGTAACATCAAGCAACAATATATCTTTAACTTCACCCGTAAGTATAGCTGCCTGTATTGCTGCACCATGCGCAACACATTCCATTGGATCTATGCCTCTTTCCACCTTTTTTCCAACATAATCTTCAACAAATCTCTGAACTATTGGCATTCTTGTAGGTCCACCTACAAGTATTATCTTATCTATGTCAGTTGTTTTAAGTTTAGCATCAGCAAGAGCAGTATCTATAGAAGTTTTACATCGTGAAACAATAGGTTCTACTAAAGACTCAAGTTTTGCCCTAGATATTTTCATAGAAAGATGCTTAGGTCCACTAGCATCAGCAGTTATAAAAGGAAGATTTATATCCGTTTCAAGAACTGTTGAAAGTTCAATTTTTGCTTTTTCTGCTGCTTCTTTTATTCTTTGCATAGCAGTAGTATCCTTTCTAAGATCTATTCCTGTTTGTTTTTTAAATTCTTCACATATCCAATCAATTAAAGCATTATCCATATCAGTTCCACCAAGTTGTGTGTCACCACTTGTGGAAAGAACTTCAAAAGTCCCTTCTTTACCTATCTCCATAATTGTCACATCAAGAGTTCCACCACCAAGGTCAAAAACCATAACTTTTTGATCTTTACCAAGTTTATCTAGTCCATAAGCAAGCGCTGCTGCTGTTGGCTCGTTAACAAGTCTAACTACTTCAAGTCCAGCAATAGTTCCAGCATCTTTGGTTGCTTGTCTCTGATTATCATTAAAATATGCTGGAACCGTTATTACAGCTTTCTCAACTTTTTCACCAAGAAATGCTTCAGCATCTCTTTTGATTTTTTGTAAAATAAAAGCGGAAAGCTGTTGAGGAGTAAATTCTTTTTCAAATATTTTATATTTATGTGTTGTTCCCATTTTTCTTTTAAACGCTGTTACAGTTCCTTCAGGATTTGCTACAGCTTGCCTTCTAGCAGGTTCTCCGACCAAAAGTTGCCCATCTTTTGTAAAAGCAACATAAGATGGAAAAGCCTTTCCACCTATTGAAGTCCCTTCCGCTGCAGGAATTATAGTAACTTTTCCACCTTCCATTACTGCAGCAGCAGAGTTTGAAGTTCCCAAATCAATTCCTATTATTTTTGCCATAAGTCCTCCTTAATCTTTTTTGTCATTATTATTAGAATTTGCTTTTTCATTAGATATAGTCTTTTTAGCAACTCTAACCTTAGCAGGCCTGATAACTCGATTATTAATCATATAACCAGGTTGAATTATTTCAACAACCTTCCCATCATTCTCATCATTCCCCTCCACAGTCCCAATAATCTCACAAGTCATTGGGTCATAAATCTTTCCGCTTACATCAATTTCTGAAAGCCCAACATTTTTAAAAACTTTCTCAAATTCATTAAATATCATAGAAAGTCCCATTTTCACATTTTCAACATCTGTTTGCGCATCTATATGAGATTTCGCCATCTTCATCATCTCAAGTAAAGGCAAAAGTGAAAGTATAAAATCATATCTTACCCATTCAATTAATTCTTGTTTCTCCTTCTCAACTCTTTTTCTATAATTTTCAAATTCTGCCTTAAGTCTAAGTAACTGATCATAATATTCATCTGCTTTCTTTTTGTATATCTCAACATCTTTTTCACAAAAATCATTTTGCTTTCGACATTCTTTAACTTCTTCTTTAAGGTCCTCTATTTTTTCCTTAAGTTCAGAAATCTTTTCCATATTATTATCTTTTTCTTTTTTAGTACTCACAGCTCAAACTCCTTTTCCCATTCGGAAATAACTTCTTCTACCACAGAGCTAACAGTATCTATTATGGAAATAACCCTTGGATATTCCATTCTCCTATGTCCCACTATACCTAAAAGTCCACAACTTTTATCTCTAATACAATATGAAGAAGTTACTATGCTAAAATTTCCAAGTTCCTTTACATTGTTTTCACTCCCAATACTAACATCGATAACATGTTTTTTTGCTTTTGTTCCATCTAATTCAAGCATCTTTATTTTACTAAGAGCATCAGAGAATCTTTCTTTTAAAATCTTAGAAAATCTTTCTTTTTCTTCAAGAAGCTTTGCCATGCTTTTTATTTCTTCAAAGGAAAACTCCTCGGTTTCTTCATATATCTTAGAAAGTCCTTCAATAAAAATCTCATCATCATCTTTTATTACTGACTCAAATATCATAGCAATAGATTCAAAAATACCAGTATCATCTTTAATAAGATAATCTTTCTTTATTAACTGTAATGCTTCAGTTATTGGTAATCCTTTACATTTTTTATTTAGCAGTAAAACTATTGATCTTATCTTTGACTTCTCTACTATTTTTTTCAATGTAAACGGAAAATGCCTTATAAGTCCATTAGTAGTTATAACTACAAGTATGTAACTTTGGTGTGAGACATCAATTATATCTATCCTTTTTATCTCTTCAGATTTTATATCAGATACCATTGAAAAGCCAACTTTTTTAGTTAAATCAGAAAGAATCTTAGTTGTATTTCTTAGAAAATGATCCAATTCAGCCATCTTTCTTTCATATTCAATTTCTATTTTTTCTTTTTCTGCTTCTGCTAAAGTTTGAGTCTTCAAAATACTATCTATATAAAATCTATATGCCTTATCAGTAGGAATTCTACCACCAGAAGTATGTAACTGCTGAAGATATCCTTCCTCTTCAAGTTGTTTAAGAATATTTCTTATAGTAGCAGGAGAAACCTTTATTACATTAGCATCATATATCTCTTGAGAACTTACAGGTTTTCCTGTTACAATATAACGATGAGTCAGCCAGTTTAATACAGCTTCTTTTCTTTGGTTTGCTATTTCTGGTTTTAAAATCCTCATAACAACCTTTTTTAGCAATCTAAATTATTGATTGCTAAAAATATTATAACATATTATTTCAAAATTGTCAATACCTAAAACAATCTGCTAATTATCCCCTGCAAATATCAAATATACTTACAGTAAAATATTTTGTTCCACAAGGATATCCAGGAGTAGGCCCACAGTTTTTTTGTTTAAAATTTGGAGGAGTATCTGCTATATTTTTTACGTCAGATGTTGTTGGTTGAGTCTGATAAGTATGTGTAGATATAACAGTTTGGGATTGTTTAAATTCATTCTTAGAGCATGAACTAAAAAATGATGATATTAATGTTATTAGCCCAGCAAATGAAAGTTTTAATAATTTAATATCTTTTTTTGTAACACCTGTCTTTAAAAATACTTTTTCAATCTTCATACTTTTATCCTCCACAAAAGCTATACTGCAAAACTGTTTCTGTTAAAATAAATCTTTTATGTCTAGGGAACTTTTTATCTTTAATAAAATTATATATAAATCCCTTTGGATTGTCAAAAAAATCATTTTTCAATCTGTTATAAGCAACATCAAAAGATTTATAAATTTTATAATACTTTTCAAACATCTCAAATAAGTATGCCGTAAAGTTATTTTTTATAAGATCAAAATAAAAATTATAATCACCTCTTCCGCTAATTTTTGATAACGCAAAAGAAAAAATTGGAGATATAAAAGAAAGATTATCTAAATAATTTTCAGTTATATTATCCCACTTTATAGAATTTATAATTCTTTCAGTTTCATAATATACGATTTCATCTTCTTCATCAAATATACCATTTTCAACAATAATTTTTCTAAACTTAGAATCCATATTATTTTTATCTTTTTTAATACTTATTATTCTTACTGCGGGTCTTAAATATTGATAGTCATAATTTTCAATTTTAATTATTTCAAAACCAAAATTTTTCAAGATTTCCACTAAAAGTTCTAAAGGAAAACAAAAAATATGATTCATGTATTTAGTTTCACTTCCAAAAATCCAACTTAAAACTCTTTCTTTTTCTTGAGAATTTTTAGCGTTAAGGAAAAGTCGAAAAGATTCTTCTAAGTTTACTGTTTCAATTATAAAAAATTTCTCGTATTTTAGAACTCTTTTCACCTCGCTTACAAAATATTTAAATTTAAAAAAACCAACATGTTCAACAACATGAACTGCTAAAACCTCATTAAAATAATCATCATCAAAACTTAAATTCCACATAGGCATAATATAATCTGGTTTGACATTTGGGTTTATGTCAACGTTTAGATAACCATTTAGTTTTTTTATTCCACATCCTACATTAAGTTTCACAACCTATCTCCATCAAATATCTCTATCAACCTTTTCTTATCAATTTTTCTCCATAAAATCTGATTAAGCTTAAGATTCAATTTTTCAAAGATTGAAAGATTATTCTTTTCATATCTATAAAAACAATAAGGGTCGTTATGAAGAACTCCCGTTTTCATTAAAGACATTTCGCTACACCCACCACCACATTTTTTAAAATATCTACATCCATAACAATTAGGTCCAGCATCAGATAATTTATATTTTCTAGTATATGAAAAAGAGTCTTTATCATTCCATATATCATATAAGCTTTTTCCTCTTACATCACCTTCAACAAATCTATCATCGTTTATAGAAAGGCACCCTAACACCTCACCATTACTTCTAATTCCACACACACTTATACCTGCTTGACATCCACACCATTCATCATAAAGCCATATATTTCTTATAAAACATGAATAATATCCTAAATCATGAGCAGCAATAAAAGGAAGTGTTTTAATAGGATATTTTCTTCTTAAAAGTTCAAGCAAACTACCAACAGCATAAAAATCATCCTCATCTAAAAGATATTCTTTTGGAAATCTTTTTCCTTCACTTCCAACAATCTGAATTTGCCACGCAATATTTTTATTCATAATCAAAGAGGCAATATCTTTAATCTGCGATAAATTAATTTTTGAAACTGATGTAATAACACTTACTGGCAATCCTAATTCGATACATCTATCTATAAATTTCAAAGTTTTTTCAAAAGCACCCTTAACACCCCTGATAAAATCATGAGTCTCATCTATACCATCTATACTTGTTGCTATAGCTTTTGGAGATAATGACTTTAAGAAATAAAGTAAATCATCTTCCAAAATTGTGCCATTGGTAATTATCGATAATTCCATATTTAGTTTTCTTATTTCTTGTGCAATTATCTTAAAATTAGGGCTCAAAAAAGGTTCTCCACCCATCAAAGCTACAGAAACACATCCTGTTTTTTTCAAATCATGACATAATTTTAAAGATTCTTCACAATTAAGTTCTCCTTCACGTACACAACCAGCAGAAGAACCACAATGAATACACTTTAAATTACATTTCCTTGTAAGTTCCCATACACAACTAATAAGATTATAACTCATATCCCAATTATTTTTTCTATATATACTAAGAATTCAGTATTTCCAGATACTCCCTTTACTGGTGAATCGATAAAACCAACTACCCTAATTTCATTTAAATAAGACATAAAATTCAAAATATCATCTAAAGCTTTTTTTCTTAATACATCATTTCTAACTATTCCTTTTTTAAGATCCTGCTTTGAAAGTTCGAATTGAGGTTTAACCAAAACCACACCAGAACCTTTATTATTTAAAACATCTAACACAGGTTTTAAAATTAACTTAACAGATATAAAACTCACATCAATAGCAAAAAAATCTATTGATTCTTTAAATAATTCTTTTTTTAAAAACCTTGCATTTGTATGAGGTATAAAAACAAATTTAGGATTTCTTAATATTTTTTCATGAACCTGACCTTTACCCACATCTATACCATAAACTTTTTTTGCGCCTTTTTGTAACATACAATCTGAAAATCCACCAGTCGCAACTCCCACATCAAGACATATCTTATCAGTAAGGTAAATTTTAAAATGATCTAAAGCAGCTTCTAATTTACTCCCAGCCCTAGAAACATAAGAGTTTGAGTTTTTTTTAATTTCTATTATATCACTATCACAAACATTAAATGAAGCATCATCTACAACAATACCATTAACTAACACTTCTCCAGCCATTATAGCTCTTCTTGCTTTTTCCCTTGACTCAAATAAACCAACCTCAACACATTTTATATCAAGTCTCTTTTTCATCCTTACCTTTAATTTTATCTAGATATTGTTTTATTTTAGCTTCATTACCTTGCTCAGTAGGTTCATAAAATTTAATAGGATCTGGCATGTATTGCTGTTCTACATAATGATTAGGATAATCATGTGGATATTTATACCCTTTTCCATCACCCAAAAAATTACTGTCTAGATGTGGATCTTTTAAATGTAGAGGGACATCCCTCTTAAGTCCATTTCTAACCTCATCTAATGCTTTTTCAATAGCCAAATATGCAGAATTTGATTTAGGAGAAAGAGCTACATATAATGCTGCATAAGATAAAATTATTCTTGATTCTGGCATACCTATTTTTTCAACCATATTATAACAAGAATTTGCAACTAAAATTGCCATTGGGTTTGCAAGTCCAACATCTTCACAAGCTGCTATAGCAATGCGTCTAGCTATAAATAAAGGATCCTCTCCACTATATAGCATCCTAGCAAGCCAATATAAAGTAGCATCTGGATCAGAACCTCTCATTGATTTTATAAAAGCAGATATAACATCATAATGCTGATCATCTTTTTTATCGTATTCTATATACCTATTTAGAGAAAGTTCTTTTATAGTATTTTCATCTATTAAATTATTGTTCGATATATATGCTGCAGCCTCAAAAAAATTTATAAGTTTTCTAGCATCTCCATCAGCAAATTTAATAAAAAATTCCCTCGCTTTTTCTGTGATTTTTAGCTGGTTATTATAACCCTTACATATTATCCTATCAATAAGAATGTTTAAATCATCATTTGACAATGATTTAAATTCACATATTAAAAATCTTGACAAGAGAGCCTTATTAACATAAAAAAATGGATTTTGATTAGTAATACCTATAACAAAAATATTTTTTTCTTCTATAAATGGAAGTAATACATCTTGTTGGGCTCTATTAAAATGATGGATCTCATCTATTATAATAAGAATATTTTTAGTTTCAAAAAGCAAATCAGTTTTTTCTATAATCTTTCTTATATCAGATATAGAAGTAATTGTAGCATTAAATTTAAAAACATCTGCATTAATCTTTTTTGCAATTATTTTTGCAAGTGCAGTTTTACCAGTTCCACTAGGACCATAAAAAAGACAAGATTTAAAAACGTTCTTTTCAATCATTTTTCTTAAAAATTTTCCTTCTCCAATTAAATGTTTTTGACCTACAAATTCATTTAAATCATTAGGCAACATTTTTTCTAAAAGTGTCATATTAAAAAAGTTTTTCATTATTTAAATGTTCTTTTATAATCAAAACTAAATTATCAATTTTCTCTTCTAGATTTGTTGAAATATTCTGTAACTTCTTTTTTGTAACAAAATATTCAACACAATATTTTACAACTAAACTAGAAAGTATTTTTATTGTATCTGGAGTTTCTTTTTCAAGTTGCAAAATATCATTTTCTATCATTGCCTCAATATAGCTAGCCTCAACAGGAGTTAATCCTTCATCGGTGTTTAATTCTATAATTCTATTTTTAACCCTTATATTAAGTTTCACTGATTCAACTCCCTCTCAATCATTTGAGATATTTTCTCAAGTCTTTTTTTAATATTTTCTGTTAATTTATTCTTTTTATATGAATCGAGTTCATGTAAAAGATGTTTTTCTCTTTCCCTTAAGATTCTAATCTGTTCTTTTAATTCAATGTTTTCCCTATAAAGTTCTTCAACCTTTCTAATTATCTTATAAATATCTTTTTCAAGAATATCAAGTTTTTTATCAATACTCATTTAACATTATCTATTATGCCTTTTTTAAATTCCTCTATATCTAAAATAACTCCACCACCTTGTACAAAATCTTCCCTACCACCACCATTTAAAGAATATTTTTCCCTGAGTTTGTTAAAAATACCTTTAACCGAAATACCTAAATCACTAGTTTTTGTAAACACAAAAGAAATTTTGTTTCCAACTAAATTATAAACAAATATCAAGGAAGATTTGTGTTGAGTCTTTTTGATATCTGCAATATTTCTCAAAGTTTTTACATCAGAATTATTCATTTTAATCATAACAACTTTTTGAGAATTAATCTCAAAAATATCCTCTAATGATGGAACAAAAGAAATAGCTTTTATTTTATCTTCCAAAAATTTAATCTCATTTTTTAATTTTAAAGCCTTATTTATTAAATCCGACTCTTCGCTATCTAAAATATTACATAAATCCTCAAGTTTTTTTTCTTTTGATTGAAGATATGACAAAAGTGCATAACCTGCTATTCCTTCAATTCTTCTTATACCTCTTGAAATAGAACTTTCACGAATAATCTTTATTGAAAATACATCTCTCAAATCATCTACATGAGTACCACCACACAATTCCAAACTGAATCTATCGTAAACATTATTAAAACCATCCCTATTTATAAGAATAAATCTGGCAGGATCAGTATATTTTTCACCTGGCAATAATATAGCTCCAAAATTTGTAGCATCAGAAAGTGGTCTTTCATCTTTATATATCTTTAAACCAGACAATATAACATTATTTGCAATTTCTTCTATTTTTTTAATATCATCATATGAAGGAGCTTTAGGTAAAGTATAGTCGAATCTAAATTTTTCATCATTTACTAAGGAGCCAGCTTGAGCTACATTATTGCCAAAAACCTTCTTTAATGCAGCATTTATAATATGGGTAGCAGTATGATGAGCTGAAATTTTTTTTCTCCTAAATGAATCTACTTGTAAAACATATTTTTCTCCCTTTATAACTTTTTTTGTTACAGATACTAAATGATAAAAAATATCTCCAAAAGGTTTTTGAACATCCTTAATATGAGCGCAAATTTCATTATCTTTTAATAAAATTCCAACATCTGCAACTTGTCCACCTGATTCAGCATAAAAAGGAGTTTCATCAAAAACTAAAAAACACTCTCCTTTATCAAATTCATTATGTTCTCTACCTGATAAATCTATTATTGCTAAAACTTTACTTTCGTGCTCAAGCTTATTATAACCAACGAATTTAGTAATAGGCAGTTTAAAATCTATCTTTTGAAGGAAATTATAATCTTTAGTTTGAGATGACCATTTTCTAGATATTTCTTTTGCTTTTGCTTTTGCTTTTTCAAATTCTTCATCAGATATATTTATACCTCTTTTCCCTGCTATTTCCTTTATAAGCTCATAAGGAAAACCATATGTCTCATATATCCAAAAAGCATCTTTTCCAGAAATATAGCCTTTATTTAATAATGATTCTATATACTTTTCTCCTTTTTCAATCATTTCTATAAAACCTTTTTCTTCTACTTCAATAATATCTTTTATATAGTTAAGACTTTGGTTAATCTGGTTATAAACATTATTGTAAATCTTTCCAACAGATTCAACAAGCCTGTAGAGACATGGTTCTTTAACCCCAACTATAATAGCATATCTTTGAGCTCTTCTTAAAAGGCGTCTAAGAATATAACCTCTTCCTTCATTTGAAGGTATTACCCCTTCAGATATAAGAAAACATGAACCTCTTAAATGATCTGCAATAATTCTAAGCGCTGGAATAAAGTTATCAAATGCATTAATATCTGTAAGATTTTTATAATACAACTCTTCTGATGAAAAATTATTAAGAATAATATCTACAATTTTTTTTGTACTAGAAGAAAATGAATTGTAAGCATATTTTATAAAATCTTCTATAATTGGAAAGAAAAGTGTTGTTTCAAAAGGAGAAAACTTATTTTCTATAATAAAACACAATCTCTCAAGGCCCATTCCAGTATCTATGTTTTTTGTAGGTAAAGGTTTGAAACTACCATCAACTTGTCTATCAAATTGAGTAAAAACATGATTCCATATTTCAATATACCTATCACAACCACACCAAGGACCCGGACAGTTTTTATGATATTGTTCTCCTCTATCATAGTATATTTCAGAACAAGGGCCACTTGGTCCAGTATCGCCCATAGACCAAAAATTATCCTCACCAAGTTCAAATATATGAGAGTGAAGATTTTTAGGAAGGATTCTTTTCCATATTTCAAAAACTTCTTCATCTTTTGGAGCAATTCCACCACGATAGTAAGAAAACCAAAGTCTCGAAGGATCTATACTCATTTCTGAAACTAAAAATTCATACCCCCATTTTAATGATTCTTCTTTAAAATAATCTCCAAAGGAAAAATTACCAAGCATTTCAAAAAAAGTTAGATGTCTAATTGTTTTACCTACATTATCAATATCAGTAGTTCTAAAACATTTTTGACAACTTGTAGCTCTCTTAAGATCTGTTTTTAACCCAAGATAGTAAGGTTTGAACTGAACCATTCCAGCGCTTGTAAAAAGAAGAGTAGGATCACCTTGTGGTATAAGAGGGCTTGATTGTATTATAGGATGATCTCTATATTTAAAAAAATTTAGAAATTTATCCCTTATCTTATTATGATCCATAGTTACCTCTCATTATAAAACTATTTTATCAAATTAACTATTTACTAGAATAAAATACGTTTAGTCTTAATATACTTAAAAACTTTTTTAATTATGTTATTCATTTCTTTAACAGCCAATAAAGGATATTTACCAACTGCAGTTTCAGCAGAAAGTAAAAGGTAATCAGCTCCCTGCATTACACTTACAGCAATATCATTTACCTCTGCTCTAGTTGGATATGGATTTAAAACCATTGTATCAAGCATTTGAGTAGCAACTATATCAAAAACATCAGCTTTATTACACAAATCTATTATTTCCTTTTGCAAAATAGGAACAATGCTTCTCTCAACACTTACCCCTAAATCCCCTCTAGCTATCATTATAGCATCAGAAACATCTATTATTTCCGATATATTTTCAAATCCTTCCTTATCCTCTATTTTAGAGATTATAAAAAACTTATCATTAGATATCGAAGATAGAAATTTTCTTAATCTAATCACATCATCCTTTTTTCTAACAAATGAAAGAGCAAATTCTTTCATAGAACATGAAACCGCAAATTTTATATCCTCTATATCCTTTGATGTAATAGTTGGAAGAGGAAAGCTCCTATTAACTACACTAACTCCTTTTCTTGAAGATATTATTCCACCTCGTATAACTCTACATACCAGTTTGTTTTTTGTTATTTTTTCAACTATAAATTCTAATCTTCCATCATCTATAAATATTCGATCATATTTTTTTATATATTTACAAAAATCAGGATAATCTATTAAAAAAACTTTATTTAAGATATTATTTTCTTTAGTTGAGAAAAAAACAATAGAATTATCTAAAAGCTTAACTTTATTTCTAAAAAAACCTAATCTTATTTTTGGACCTTGTATATCACCAAAAACACTGATTTTATCTTTTCTCTTCCCTAAAATTTTTTTCGCCATTTTAAATCTTCTTAAAATCTCCGAATGAGAAGAATGAGAAAAATTAATCCTAAAAGAACTTACCCCATTCAAAAACATTTCCTTCAAAGTTTCTTCATTATCAGATGATGGCCCTAAAGTCGCTATAATAGATGTAGTTTTTTTATGCATATTTTATTATTTCTTTTTTAATTTATCAAACATTTCAATTAATCTTAAAGCAAAACCAGGATATCTTTTTTCTATTTCTGGAATTATCTTATGTCTAAGCCAATTTCTTGAATAAGAGATATCAAAATTTGTTTCATCCATTATATATTTTATTTTATTTTCTTTTAAATAGTTTAAAATTTCCATCTTCCTTAAACATAATAAAGGTCTAACAACAAAAATCTTTTTGCCAAGTTTACGTTTTAAAGGAATACCAAATAAACCATCAGGATCAGTCCCCCTAAATAAATTCAACAATATAGTTTCAACATTTTCATCATAATTATGAGCAGTTAATACCAAATTACATTTAAGTCTTTTAGCATATTTTAAATATAAAGAATATCTAATTTTTCTTGCAAAATTTTCCAAATTTTCTTTATTTTTATAAGCAAGTTCTTTTATACTAACACGCTCAAACACAAAATCTATAAAATTTTCTTCACAATAATTCCTCACTAATTTTTCATCTAAATCAGAATTTTTTCTTATCATATGATTTAAATGAAAAACAGCAAAATATCCTTTAAATGTTTTATGGAAATAATGTAACATAAGCATAGAATCAGGACCACCAGAAACTGCTAATAATAACCTATCTCCTACATCTAAAAGTTTTTTACACTTAATAAAATTATTTATTTTATTCCATATTGTAAGAGTTATTTTCTTCATATCAATTTAAATCAACTGAAATCCATTTTTCTCCATAAACTTCAAATATTTCCTTTTTTAATGCTTGATGCTCAATCTTTACAAGATAAGGATCTTCTTTAATTAATTCATCTCTGTCTTCAAAAACTTTCAATAAAATATCTTTATGTAGATATACAGAAGCTATTTTAAATTCTATATCTCCATGTTGTTTAGTACCAATAATTTCACCAATACCCCTTATATAAGCATCTTTTTCACTTAGCTCAAAACCATTAGTAGTACTACACATAGCAGATATCCTTTCATAAGCATCTCCACTTTTGACATCACTTACTAGAAAACAATATCCTTCACGCGTTCCTCTCCCTATTCTTCCGCGTAATTGATGAAGAGATGCCAATCCGAATCTTTCTGCATTTTCTATTATCATAACATTTGCATGAGGTACATCTATACCCACCTCAATCACACTAGTAGCACACAAAATTTGAATTTTTCTATCATAAAAATCCTTCATTATTTTCTGCTTTTCTAAAGCCTTCATTTTACCATGTAAAAAAGCACACTGATATGGTAGAAACTCTCTCCTAATTCTTTCAAACTCTTTAATAAGCGATTTAACGGTTGATTTTTCATTCTCTTCAATCATCGGGAAAACTATATAAACACTTTCTCCTTCTTTAAGTAGCTCCTTTGCTTTTCTAAAAGCTTCTTCTTCTTTAACATGATAAGTAAATATTCCTTTTCTTTGAGGAGGCATCTCTCTTAAAACGGATAAATCAAGATCTCCATAAAGCGCAAGAAATAATGTTCTTGGAATTGGAGTTGCAGTCATAACAAGCATATCTATTTTCTCACCTTTTTGTCTCAGAGTTGCCCTTTGTCTTACTCCAAAACGATGTTGTTCGTCAATTACAGCTAAAGTTAAGTTTTTAAATTTAATATTACCATCAATAAGTGAATGTGTTCCAACAAGTATATCTATTTCTCCATTTTCTACTTTTTTAATTATATCTTTTTTCTTTTTAGATGGAGTTGAAGATGTCAAAAGCTCAAACTTAACATCTAGATCCTTAAGAAATTTTTTAAAAGTATAATAATGCTGTTCAGCAAGAATTTCAGTTGGTGCCATAAAACATGATTGATAGCCATTTTCGCAAGCTAAAAGACAACTAGATAATGCAACAACAGTCTTACCACTTCCAACATCTCCTTGTAAAAGCCTATTCATAGGATGAGGACTCATCATATCAGAAAAAATTTCATTTATAGCTTTTTTTTGTGAGGCGGTGAATTCAAAACCAAGATTATTCTTAAAAGGAGTCAGTAAAGTTCTATTTATTTTATAAGTATGATTTTTTTTCACTTCTAGAATTTGTCTCTTTTTAATTGCCCAAGCAACAGCCATTAAAAAAAACTCCTCATAAATAAATCTTTCACGTGCCTTTTTTAATTCCTCTAAACTTTTTGGAAAATGTATTAATTCAAAAGCTAAAGATCTATTCAAAAGATTACGTTTAGCTATAAATTTATGAGGTATTATCTCATCTATCACTTTATCCTTTATAAACAAAGATTCATAAACAATTTTTCTAAATTGACGCAATTCAATTCCAGATGTTAAACTATAAACCGGCACAATTTTATTGTAAACTATTGAAAAATCATCATCTTCTGGAAAATATATTTCTTCAACATCTATTTTATCAGGAAATAACACAGAACCAGTTTTACCAACAACAAATATCTTTTTTCCTCTTTCAATTTTTTTCTTTATTGTAGCAAAAACATCAAAGTTTATTTTCGATTTTTTAAAAATATTAGCTTCTATTTTTCTTCCATCATCAAATAAAATTACTATTTTAAATATCCTCAAAGATGATGTTGTATAAACCTCAAAATAATCAATAACAGTTCCAAAATAAGTTTCTACATTTTCAATCAAATCTCCAGACTCTTTATTATCACGATAATCTTTATATATCCTTGGAAAATAAAAAAGAAGATCTTTTAGAGTATATATTCCAAGCTTATAAAGTTTTTCAGCTCTTTTTGGTCCAACTCCTCTTATATATTTAATATCAACTCTAATCGACATTAATTTTGTTGTAAAATACTACGAATATTTCTTTCTAAATCCTTTATATCTGGCTTTATCTTAATTCCTGACTTAAAGTTTATTTTATCTTTAATAGACAAATCTTTTAAACCGCTTCCAGTCAGAATTAAAAGAACACTTTCGTTACTTTCAATCTTTTTTTCAAATTTAAGTTTTTTAAAAGCAGCAAAAACAGAGCCTGCTGATGGTTCCACAAATATACCAGTTTTTACTGAAAGCTCAAAAGATGATTTTAAAACCTCCTCATCACTTACATTTACAGCAAGTCCTCCAGATTCTCTTATAGAAATTAAGGCTGCTAAACCATCTTTTGGTAATTTTACAGATATATTATCACATATAGTTTGTGCAGATACAGATTCTATTTTATCAGTATTTTTTAAAAATGCATTATATATAGCATTAGAACTACCAGCTTGGACAGCTACAAGACGGGGTAATTTATCAATAAGACCTATCTTTTTAAACTCAAGAAAACCTTTCCAAACTCCACTTATAATATTACCATCCCCAACGGGCACAAAAATTAAATCTGGAATTTCCCATTCCAATTGTTCACATATTTCAAAAGAAACTGTTTTATTACCTTCCCTGGTAAAAGGATTATAACCACTATTTATATTATACCAACCAAAATTTTTAGAAGCTTCAATACAAACATCATAAGCATCATCATAACTACCTTCTACTTTTACTACATTTGCTCCATACATAAAAATTTGAAGCAATTTTGGTTCTGATATTTTTGAAGGGACAAAGACAACTGTTTTAATACCACAGGAAGAAGCTAAACATGCAACTGAAGAACCAGCATTACCATTTGAGGCACAACAAACTATTCTCTTTTTTTCATCAATTACATCTATCACTCTTTTTAAAACAACAGAAGTAGCTCTATCTTTAAACGAAAGAGTTGGATTCAAAGAATCATCTTTAATATAAATCATATCAACATCATATTCATCAGCAAGTTTTTTGAACTTATAAAGAGGAGTATATCCAACATGTAGTAACGGTATCCCTTTAAGATCATCAGTAGGTAATAAATCTAGATATCTCCATATATCAAAAAAGCGATTTTCTTCAAGTTCCTTAAGTTTAAATCTTTTTTTTATTAGATTATAATCATAAATAACTTCAAGGTTTGAACTACATGAACTACAATTATATATCTCATCTAAAAGTTCATGCTCTTTACCACAGTTTAAACATTTCAACATAATTATTTTTTTCATTTATATTTTCCTCCCTATTTTAATCTGATATAATTGTAGTACCTGCTTCCCCTCTTAATGTTTCTTCAAATAATTCAGTCTTAGTTATATAAGCCTTCGCACCACCATTTTTTATAAACTCTATACATGCCTTTATTTTTGGTCCAATACTTCCATCTGGAAACTGGTTAGGGTTTTCATTATAAATTCTCTCTAGCTCATTAACTTTAATTACACGTATATCACGCTGGGTAGGTTTTTGATAGTCAATTTTTATACCATCTTCTCCTGTAAATATAGTAAGAGTAACTTCAACATCCTCTCCTCTTTTTTTAGCTCTTTTATATAATAAGGTAGCAAGAAGTGAACTTGCCAAATCTTTATCAACTACAGCCTCAACTCCACTATATATTTTTAAAAATGGTCTTCCTTTCACATAAGCTCTTTTATACTCAATTCCATAGTTGCATTTATATACTTCGAAACCATCTACTATTTGAGGAATAACCTCTCTTACAGCAATACCACCTCCACCTACAGTAATAGGTATGATTTTTTTCTCTATTAAAGCTTCAATTGTATCTATTTCCACTATGTCTATGGGTTTAGGTGAAGGTACTACTCGTCTCCATATTTCATTCCCATTTTCATCTTTTTTATAAACCTTCATAATCCAACCGTTATTTTTCATCTTCTCTTCTGCTTCAACTTTAGTATAGGAAGGACCTATATATTTTGAAGGTTTTTTAAAATCGGGATCATTAGGATCTATAACAACCTGAGTTATTATCCCTGTAGCAATATTGTCTATGCCACGTATACTTAGCTCATTATTAATTTGAGATATCATATAAGCCATCTCACCTTGAGTATTGGCAACACAAACATCCAATGGTAGAGGAAAAAGTAAATTTTGAGTATACTCAGATCTAAGAAGAATATTTCCAACTTGCGGACCATTACCATGAGTAATAACATAATAATCTTGAGGATGCTTTTCAAATATATTAACAACATTTTTAACTGTCTCTGCTGTTCTATACCACTGCATTGGTATATCAGGATTTATAGACTTCCCATTTTTATCTTTTAACCCAATAGGTGATACCTCATTTCCTCCAAAAGCAAAAATTCTAATATTTTTTTTCTTCATTTATACCTCCATCAAAAAAT
>JANZZP010000075.1 GCA_026419335.1 Elusimicrobiales bacterium
AATTCTTTTTCCAAGGAAATCACATCCGTCAAAAAAAACAATTTATGGGGTTACATAGATAAAGTAGGCAAAACTGTAATACCTTTTAACTTCGAAGCAGCAAATCCATTTTATAATGGTATTGCTTCAGTTAAAGAAAAAGGAAAATGGTATCTAATAAATGAGAAGGGAGATAGAATAAAAATGATTAATTGTGATGATATTTATCCTTTTTCTGAAGGAGGTATTGCCAGATGCAAAAAAGACTCTAAGTACGGTTTTATAAATATCGAAGGTAAATTTATAATTAATCCAATTTATGAAGAAGCAAAAGATTTTGATTTTTATCTTGCAGAAGTAAAACTGAATGGAAAACAAATAATTCTTGATACATTTAACAGAAGTCTCTTTAAAGATTTTGATAAAACTTATAATTTTGATCATTATATAATAGTAGAAAAAGAAAATAAAAAAGGTTTAATAGATAAAGATTTAAAAGATATATTACCAATTAAATTTGATGATATTAAAATTATCAATGATGATTTATTTTTTGTTAAAAGTGAAAATTATTGGAACATAATTAATAAAAATAACACAATTATATCACCTAAATACACTCAAATAGAACCAGAAACATATTCAAATCCACCAAAACTCTTCAAAATTTGCGATGAAAAAGGATGTGGTGTTTTTAGTATATCTGATAAAAAAGAAATAATAAATACTTATTACAATGATATCCAAATATATGAAAGTTGTATAATTGTTACAAAAGATAAAAAATCAGGTATTTATGATAGGCAAGGGAATATTATGTTACCTGTTGAATATGATAGCTCTTTTGAAATAGTAGGAAATTTAGTTAAATTTAAGAAAGACAACAAATATGGTTTGTTTAGCATAAAAGAAAAAAACATAAAAATATATCCAAATTATTCAGAAATATATGTGCTTAATGATTTAATAATCGAAGCACAAACAAAAGACAATAAAAAGATCTGTTTTTCGACAACAACTTTTAAACAGACAAATTGTCCTTTTTAAATCAATATCCTATATCTTCATTTATAAGAACAACTGAAATATCAGTAATTTTTGGCCTTTTCCACAATATAGTTACAATATTACATATTCTGTCTTCCGATGAGCAATCTACACATTCCCCTTTCTCAACACAAGGATTTTTCTTAGACAACCTGATATTGTTTCTAATGGCAGCTATATTTCTTGCTCTCCAAAGTCCTATATCTTGGTTCTTAACTATTTTATTTATTCCAGCAAGTAAAATAATATGCCTTGGGCCCCAAGTTATAGCAGCACATCTATTCCCGGTTCCATCTATAAATATTAACTTACCATCAATAGTAACAGCTTGTGGTGAAGCCAAATAAAAATCACAGTCCATACTTATAAGCCATATTTTTCTTCTTTCTTCCTGATTCATATTTGCTTGGTGTGTAAATATCTGGTTATTTTTAGAAATTTCATCAAGTATAGCACTCTCTCTAAAACTCACGCTTCCGCCTATACCTATTTTCTTATTACTTCCAATAGTTTTAACTATATATTCTTTAGCTTCAATAATATTTCCAAAGATTTTAGCATTAAATCTATTTTTAATTAAATTATTTTTAACAATTTCTAACAATTTCATATTTCCTCTTTTAATATTTTCATCCATAATATAAAACCTCCATTTAAAAAAATCTATAATATAATTATATTAATTTAAAATAATAATAAGGTAAAATTAAAGGAGAAAAATATGAAAATATTAACTATAAACTGTGGCAGTTCTTCATTAAAATTCGGTTTATTTGATATTGATAAAAACTTTTTCATATCAAGTGGAATTGTAGAAAGAATAAATATAGGTGGTTCTTTTATAAACCTTGAAATACTTAACTCAGAAAAAATAAAAAAAGAAAAAGAAATAAAAAATCACAAAGAAGCATTTGAGTGGGTGATAGAAGAATTGGTAAAAAATTCTATTATAAATGACAAAAAGGAAATAAAAGCAGTAGCACACAGAGTTGTTCATGGTGGAGAGAAGTTTGTTAAATCAGTAATAATAAACGAAAATATAATAAATGAATTCAAATCCCTCTACAACATTGCACCTCTACACAATCCTCCAAATGTTATGGGCATTGAAGCAGCAAAAGAAATTTTACAACATTCTATTCATACTGCCATACTTGACACTGCCTGGCATCAAACCATGCCTAAACATTCATATATATATGCTTTACCTTATGAATGGTATGAAAAATATGGAATAAGAAGATATGGCTTTCATGGAACATCATTTTTATATACTGCAAAAAGAGCATCAGTTTTATTAGATAAAAATCCATTTGAATGTAACCTAATAATAGCACACATAGGTAATGGCGCTTCAATTAATGCAATTAAAAATGGATGTTCATATGATACATCGATGGGGTTTACTCCCTTAGAAGGACTTGTGATGGGAACAAGATCTGGGGATTGTGATCCAGCTATACCACTTTTCATTATGCAAAAAGAAAATCTAACACCAAAAGAGATGGATTCTATCTTAAACAAAAAATCTGGAGTTTTAGGTATAACTTCAAAATATATTGATAGAAGAGATGTTGAAGAAGCTGCTGAAAAAGGAGATGAAAGAGCAAAATTATGTATTGAAATAGAATCACATAGAATCAAAAAATATATAGGTGCATACTATGCTGCATTAGGCAAGGTTGATGCAATAGTATTTACAGCAGGTGTTGGAGAAATGGGTCCAATTACTAGACAAAAATCATGTGAAGGACTTGAAAATTTAGGAATATTAATAGATAAAGAAAAAAATTTCATTTCAAAAACAAGGTATGCAGAAACAATAATTTCATCTGAAAACTCAAAGGTTAAAATATTTGTAATTCCAACAGATGAAGAAAGAGTATTTGTTGAGGATACAATTGGGTTGCTTGAAGGAAAATATGATATACATACTAATTTTGTTTATTCTTTTCAAAAACAAGATTATATAAATTTAATTAGAGAAGAAAATCTAAAAAAACAACTCAAAGAAAAAAAAGAGTTAGAAAAAATTCTTGCTCGAAAATATATAATTAGATAGAAAATAAAAAAGCTAATTAGCTAAATATCCTAAGAGTAATAAATTTGTGGAAAGGCTTAATAAGAAATTAGTGGAATCACTAATATTGGTATAACAGAGAGAAGAAGCACAGGAATATAAAAATGACAGCAGAAAAACTTAAGCCCTAAAAAGGTAATATGTATAGAATAATACAAATTATTGACAGATAAACTTAAAAAATATACAATTTATGTAAATAATAAAGGGGGTTAAATGAAAGATAAAACAAAGATGCTTCATATAGATACAGATATACACTCTCTTGAAGCACTGTCAGATGAAACTATAGAAAAAATGGCACAAGCAACAGAAAATCCGGAACTTTTCAAAAAAATAATTAAAAACTTGAAAGAAAAAGCAAAATCAAAAGAATTTTCTATATCAATAGATACAAATATAGCCACTATATTAAAAATGACTGATTCGACAATTAAAAAATTTGCCCAAAATACTAAAAATCCTGAATTAGTCTATGAATTAATGAAAGAATTTAAAGAATCAGCTAAAAAAGAAAGAAAAGATAAAGTTTCTGATGAACATATATTCTGGAGCTGGAGTTATAAATAAGATATATCCTCAAATAAAAACAATTATATTAACGATCACAAATGAATGTAACCTCGATTGTTTATATTGTCATAATAAACCATATCTTGAAAATAAATACAAATCAAACACAGTTCTTTCCATAAATGATTTTAAGGACATAGCTTATCAATATGCTCAATATTTAAATACAAAAAAAATATATTGTGGAGAGTTTTGCTTTTCGGGAGGAGAGCCTTTAATAGTTGGTATCGATTATTATAAAAAGATTATTGAAATAGAAAAAGAAATTTCATCAAGATTTAAAAATAAAATAAAATTCCAAAATTTAATACAAACCAATGGGACTTTATTAAACGATAGTTGGATAAATTTTATCAAAGAAAATGATATAAAACTTGGAATTAGTATTGATGGAATTAAGAATATACAAAATACTACAAGATATTTTAAAAATAAAAAAGGAAGTTACAATAAAATAGAATCTATTTTAGAAAAATTGAAAAAAGACTGCATAGAATTCGGATTTTTAATTGTTGTTTCAAAATATAATAAAAAGTATGCATCAGAAATTATAAAAAAATTAATTACTTTCAATCCTCAATCATTAGCATTTATTCCATGCCTTGATTATGATGGTAAAATAAACTCAACAGAATATTCTAAATTTTTAATAACTGCTTTTGACACATGGATATCTATCAGAAGGTATAACATTCCAATAAGGAATTTTAAATTTGTTATTTTTAAAATGATGGGATTAAAAAATATTTTTATTCCTTGTGAAAATTCTGGAAAGTGTCCAACAACAATAAATATTAATCTAAATAAAGATGTTTTTATATGTGATGTATTTATGGGAAGAAAAGGTGGTTATCTAGGAAATCTAAATACTGTTAAACTTTCAGATTTAGAAAAAACTTATAACTATTTGAAAATAAGACAAAAAATCACATCTCTTCCTAAAAAATGTAAATTATGTAAATTCATTGAAATATGTAATGGTGGATGTTTTTATAGAAGACAAAATAATAAAAAAATCGACTACTTGTGTAAAGCAAACATTTCTCTTTTTAAACATATTGAAAACTATTTAAAAAAACAAAATATTAAAAATATATTCAAAAAATTTACATTAAACTAAACTTTCAATTAAAACATTGCTATTTTTCAAAGAAATTTTAAACTTTTTAACATCTCCAGATTCAATTATTTTTAATGATAATTTATCTACAATATGTTTTTGAATGGCTCTTTTTAAAGGTCTTGCACCAAAATCAGGGTTATATCCTTCCTTAAATAAAAACTCTTTAACAGATTCATCTATATCAATTTCAATTCCTTTTTGTAACAATATTTCTTGTAAATTTTTTAACTGAATATCAATAATATTTAAGATATTATCTTTTGTTAAATTTTTAAAAACTATTATTTCATCCAATCTATTTATAAACTCAGGTCTAAAATGTTTAAGAAGAATATTTGTCAGTTCTTCTTGCAAAATACTACTTCCCCCTTTTTTTAAGATATAATCACTCGCAATATTTGAAGTCATTATTATAATCGTATTTTTAAAATCTACAATCCTCCCCTTTCCGTCAGTTAACCTTCCATCATCAAGAATTTGCAAAAATATATTAAAAACGTCAGTATGTGCTTTTTCTATTTCATCAAATAAAATAACACTATAAGGTCTTCTTCTAACCTTTTCAGTTAACTGCCCTCCCTCTTCATAGCCAACATACCCAGGTGGAGCACCAATAAGCCTTGCCACCGAATGTTTTTCCATATATTCAGACATATCAAATCTCAACAATGCTTTTTCATCATTAAACAAAAAAGTAGCAAGAGTTTTTGCAAGTTCTGTTTTCCCTACTCCAGTAGGTCCCAAAAATAAAAAACTGCCTATTGGCTTTTTAGGATCAGATATTCCTGCTTTAGTTCGTCTAATGGCATTTGCAACAGCATTTATTGCTTCATCTTGTCCCACTATTCTTTTTTTAAGTTCATCTTCTAATTTAATTAACTTTTGTTTCTCACTTTCAAGCATTTTCGAAACTGGTATTCCAGTCCATTTTGAAACAATTTTTGCAATATCTTCTTCATCTACTTCTTCCTTTATTAGACTTCCATCCTTTTGAATTTCTCTAAGTTTGTCTGAAAATTCATTTAGTTTTTTTTCAAGTGCTGGAATTTTTCCATACTTTATTTCACTTGCTTTTGTGAGATCCCCTTCTCTCTTGTATTTTTCTTCTTCAAATCTTAGCTTTTCTATTTCTGCTTTAATTTCTTTAATTTTACTAACTAACTCTTTTTCACTTTCCCATTTAAGCTTTTTTGTTTTAATTTGGTTTTCTAATTCAACTATCTCCTTTTTTATTTCTTCAAGCTTTTTTTGTGAATCCGGCGAATTATCTTTTGAAACAGCAAGCTCCTCCATCTTAAGCTGCAAAATCTTTCTTTCAATCTCATCAATCTCAATAGGTTTTGAGTCAATCTGCATTCTCAAACTTGAACATGCCTCATCTATAAGATCAATAGCTTTATCTGGAAGAAATCTATCAGAGATATATCTGTTTGAAAGCATTGCAGCTGCAATTATTGCAGAATCTTTTATCCTCACCCCATGATGAACCTCATATTTTTCCTTAAGCCCTCTAAGAATAGCAATTGTATCATCAACATTAGGTTCTGATATATAAACCTTTTGAAATCTTCTTTCTAATGCTGCGTCTTTTTCTATATATTTCTGATATTCATTTAAGGTAGTTGCTCCAATACACCTTAAAGTTCCTCTTGCAAGCGCTGGTTTAAGCATATTTGCTGCATCAACAGCTCCCTCTGCTTGCCCTGCTCCAACAAGAGTGTGAATCTCATCAATAAATAGAATTATATTACCGTCAGAATTTTCAATTTCTTTAATTACAGCTTTTAACCTTTCCTCAAACTCACCTCTAAATTTTGCGCCAGCAATTAATGCTCCCATATCTAAAGCAACTATTCTTTTGTTTTTCAAACCTTCAGGAACATCTTTATTTGCAATTCTTAAAGCAATACCCTCAACTATCGCAGTCTTTCCTACTCCAGGTTCTCCTATAAGTACAGGATTATTTTTGGTCCTTCGAGAAAGAACTTGAATTACTCTTCTAATTTCATCATCTCTTCCTATTACTGGATCAAGTTTACCTTTTATAGCAAGTTCAGTTAAATCTTTTGTATATTTTTCTAGAGT
>JANZZP010000077.1 GCA_026419335.1 Elusimicrobiales bacterium
TGTTGGATGCTTACAGGTCTTGTATTCGCTGACATTCTTACTTCCTCTGAAAACAAATTTTGGTTAGTTTTTTTCTTATCATTAGGTGGGGGAATGGGTAATTTTTTCTCTTCTAAAATCTTAAAGTTATTTAATAAAACTATAAAACAAAAGGAAAAATTATTGTATAATAAGAAAAAAATAAAACTTACTAAAAATGTCTCAATTTAAAAATTTTAATGCAAGATGTAGAATTTGTCTATTCTAAGTCAATTTTGAATCTTGAAAAATATAATAGTAAAATTTATGCTTCTATAAACCCATACATAGGATGTTCTCATTTATGTAAATATTGTTATGTCCAGGCTGAAAAATATAGTAAAGCAAATGATATATCAAAGGTAAAAATAAAACAAAATGCTATTGAAGTTTTAATAAAAGATATTTCAAAATATATAAGTAGATATCCTGAAGGGGTGATATACTTGGGCACCTCCTGTGATCCTTACCAACCTGTTGAAGAAAAATTTAATTTATCTCAAAAAATTCTTAGCATTTTACTTCAACATACTTTCTATAATATACACATTTTTACAAAATCAAAACTTATATTAAGAGATATTGAACTTTTTAAAAAATTTTCTAATAGAGTAAATATTTCTATCACTTTAATTACTACTGATAATAAAATAAAAAAAATTTTTGAACCTAATGCTTCATCAATTGAAGAAAGAATATATTGTATTAAAACTTTAACATCACAAGGTATAAAGTGTGGAGTAGCTATAATGCCTATTCTTCCCTATATTACTGATAAAGATGAAGTTTTAAGTAATCTTTTATATTCAGTCAAAACAGCTAACTGTAATTATATATGGTGGGATTATCTTACTTTAAGAAACAACCTAACAGATATCAAAAAATTAAGTCAAAAACAAGTATATTATAACTTATTAAGGGTTCATTTTTCTGATCTAATTGATAAATATAATCTTCTTTATAAAAATAAAATCACTCCTAATATAAATTATAAAAAAATCATTGATAAAAAAATCATAAATTTATCTAAAAAATACAACATTCCAATAAATGGTCCTTGTTGGGAAGATTTTGGACCTTCTTATCTTTTTAATTATTGACTTATTATTATAATTTATATATATTTAACCTTAACTTATAAAATCTTATGAAAAATACATCATACAAAGTATTAGTCCTTGGTTCAGGAGGAAGAGAACACGCCCTTGTGTGGAAACTTACTCAATCCGAGTTTTTACATTCTCTATATTGCATACCAGGAAATGGTGGAATTTCAAAACATGCTAAAATAGAATCTTCAATAAAACTAAATGAATTTGAAAAAATATATGAATTTATAAAAGAAAATAAAATAGATATAGTGATAGTTGGTCCGGAACAACCATCTGTTGAAGGCATAAAAGATTATCTTTCACAATATAAAATTCCTGTATTTTCTCCAACTAAAATTCAAGCTCAACTTGAAGGTAGTAAAATTTTTGCAAAAAAATTTATGAAAAAATACAACATTCCAACAGCTGATTTTGTAGTAGCAGAAAATTATGAACAAGCAAAGAGTTTATTAAAAGAAATGTTTTCAAAATATAAGGATGGTATAGTAATAAAAGCAGATGGTTTAGCTGCAGGTAAAGGTGCTGTGGTATGTAACACATTAGAAGAAGCTGAAAATACTATATATGAAATGATGGTTAAAAAAATATTTGACAAAGCAGGAGAAAAAGTAGTAATTGAAAAAAAATTAAATGGTATTGAAATATCTGTAATAGCTTTCTGTGATGGTGAAACAATTCTGCCTTTAACTCATTCACAAGACCATAAACAAATATATGATGGAGATAAAGGTCCCAATACTGGAGGAATGGGTGCTTATTCACCAGTACCTTTTGTTTCAAAAATGCTTGAAGAAAAAATTTATTCTCAAATCATAAATAACTTTCTTTGTGGTATAAAAGACTCTCAAATTGGTTATTGCGGAGTAATATATTTTGGATTGATGATAGAAAATTTAAATACCCAACCACAACCTTATGTGTTAGAATTTAACTGTAGATTTGGAGACCCTGAAACACAAGTATTATTACCTCTTTTAAAAAATGATCTTTTACAACTCGTTATTCATACAATTAATAAAAACCTACATAATTTTTCTGAATTAAGTTTTGAAAATAAATATGCTTGTTGTGTAGTCTTAGCTTCTAAAGGATATCCTTTAGAATATGAAACTTCAAAAGAAATTACTGGGTTAGATGAAGCAGAAAAAATTTCTGATGTATTGATTTTCCATGCAGGAACTAAAAAGATAGATAATAAATTTTTTACCTCTGGAGGAAGAGTTCTAAATGTAGTAGGAATTGGAAAAACTTTACAAGAAGCAATTGATACTTCTTATAGAGTAGTTGATAAAATTTATTTTGAAAATAAATATTTTAGAACAGATATAGGAAAAAAAGGATTAATTTATGATAACGTATAAAAAAGCAGGAGTTGATATAGACAAAGCCAATAAATTTGTTGAATGGCTTAAAAAAAGATATCCTAAAATTGGTTTTTTTAGCGGTTTTTTTAAGATAAACAAAAACATATCAATTGTAGCAACTACAGATGGAGTAGGTACAAAACTTAAAATAGCTCAAATTGTAAACAAACATACCAGTGTTGGGATTGATTTAGTTGCAATGAATGTTAATGATATAATAACTTCAGGTGCAAAGCCTATATTCTTTTTAGATTATATTGCTTGTGGTAAAATAGATCTTAAGATATTAAAGGAAATTGCTTCTGGAATAATAAAAGGTTGTAAAATTGCAAAGTGTGAACTTTTAGGAGGAGAAACTGCAGAACTACCAGGAATGTATAAACCTAACGAATATGATCTCGCAGGATTTGCTTGTGGTATTGTAGAAAATGACAAAATTATTACAGGAAAAAATATAAAAGAAGGAGATAAAATTATTGGACTTCATTCTTCTGGAATACATTCCAACGGCTATTCTTTAATAAGAAAAATCTTCAATAAAAAAGAATTGATAGAATTCTCTGAAATTTTACTCACACCTACAAAAATTTATGTTGAACACATAACAGAACTACTTAAAAATTTTCAACCTAATAAAGAAATAAAAGCCATAGTTAACATTACAGGTGGTGGATTTTATGATAATATTGTAAGAGTTTTACCTTATTATCACAAAGCAATAATTTTTAAAGATAATTGGAAACCTTACAAAATATTTAA
>JANZZP010000007.1 GCA_026419335.1 Elusimicrobiales bacterium
TGCAAAACAATTATTTGAAATGATTAAGAAAAACGAAGATTTTGTAGTGCTTGATATTAGAACCCCTCAGGAGATGGAAGTTGTAGGTATTGCATTAAAGAACACAATTAAAATCCCCATGCACGAGCTTTTCAAAGAAGAAAATTTGAAAAAATTACCAACGGACAAAAAGATAGTAGTTATTTGCCACACAGGGACAAGATCTGCTGCAGCAACAATGGCATTAAGAGCAGTTGGCTTCACACAGGCTTATATGTTCAAAGGTGGTATCATTGAACTTTCTGCAGAAGCAGGTAGAAGTGTAGTTGGAGTTTTGTGGTAATTCCAAAATCCACTTACGAAGTGGGAGGCAAAAAGCCTTAAAAAACTTCCACTTCGTAAGTGGAAAATTAGAAAAAAATATAGATGCCTGATTTGATAAAATTAGGAAGTGGATAAAGAAGTAAATAATATTTTAATCAAAGTTAAGGTGTATTTTCATCTGTTTATAGGACTTTCTACATAGGTATTTTCTTACGATTTTTAGAAATATTTCCAGAACAGTATCCCAAAAGAGTAAAATACATATAAAACGATTTATATTCTTCAGTAATAGATTCACTTAAAGGACCTATTATTAAAATTACTAATGACCATAGAGCAAATAATTTGGAGAATGAATGCTTTTCTGAAAAAACAAACAATAAAAAATTTAAAAAAATCAAAGAGAAATAAAACATTAACCCAAAGATTCCAAATTTGTATCCATAAAAAAAATAAGCTGTCTCAACTGGCATACCATTATCTAAGAACCATGCATTGTTTGGCCCCAAACCAAAAAAATTCCCTTTCTCAAAATTCTCTATAACCATTACTATCTCATTAAATCTATATGCAAAAGTTGATCCCATAATATTATTCACATCTTTAACTAAATATTTAATTGCCTCTATATCTTGGATTTCTCTTTTTAAAATTAAAAGAAGAGAAAGGGACAACAAAAAAAACATTATCAAAAAAACTAAATTTCTTTTGAAAAACATATTCATTAGTGTAAAAAATATTGTTGACAAGGCAAAAATAACAATAGCACCCCTTGATCCTGTTAAAATAATGCTCAATATTAAAAATAAATAAAGTATTGTAAATTTAAAAAAGCTTATCTCTTTTCTGTAAAAACTCTGAACCACAATCAAAGACACAAAAACTAACCAATATCCAAAAGGCCCAGGATACCCCATAAACCCACTGAACCTATAAAAATGAATATTAAAATCATCATAAGAAGGACGTCCTTTATAAATATCAACTAAGTTATATAAATTAGGGAAAAAAACGAATGTTGAAAAAAAAATTGAAGCTAAAGTTATTATTATTATATATTTTTTAACTTGCTCTTCTCTAAAATGAGTACTTATAATTACTCCTCCAGAAGCAATCAAACAATAAATTAAAGGCTTCAAAGCTTCTACAAAATCTTTAAAAACAATTTTATTTGGTAAATGCAAAATAAAGGATATAAAAAACAAAAAACTGAAAAATAATCCCATAATGCACCAATTGAGAACATTTTTTGAGAATTTGGAGAAAATAAACAATATCATTACATTAATTAGAGCTATTATAAATATAGGTTCATTAAAAAACCTGTAGCCAAAAATATTGATTGGTATAATAGTGATGCTCAAAGTGAAAATAGCCACATAAAGCAGTCCTATAAACTTTTGTTTATAGTTTATATCTGAAATAGTCATAAATTATATAAAACAATGTCCTTGGATAATATTTTATTATTCTAAAAAATATGTTTTTTTCCCTCAATATTCTGTATAACCATCTCAAATTTAACTTATATATCCAATTAGGATAATAATTTAAATCAGAACTAATTGCAGTTTGAGTAATAAACGCTCCACAGGTCATGCAAAAAACATATTCCTTGTCTTTTGCTATTTCTGCAACAAATCTTTCTTGTCTTACATTACCTAACCCTACAATTAGAAAATCACTTTTTCCAACTTTTTCCCATATATTTTTTATTGTATAATCATCTTTATAACCATCTACATAACCCTTTATATTCAGATCTGGAAATTTATTTTTTATTTTTTTAACAAAAATTTCTATTTCTTCTTTTTTACCCCCAATAAAAAAAATTGTTTTTTTATTTTTTGAGCAAAAATCCAATAAATCGTAAGCTAACATATTCATATCAAATGATAATCTTTCAATTTTTTTTCTACAAATTAAATACAATACTTTACACATAAAAAGAGTATCTATATGGATATTTGAGACGCTATTTAAAATTTGAGGATCTTCCCTATAAAGCTTATAATTTACTGGATTTAAATAAGTTATATAAGTAGGTCTTTTATTGAGCAAATCATTGAATTCATGTCTTGAAAATATTAATTTAGAAAAAATATTGTTAAAAAAATTATTATTCATTTAATAAACTTTTAAATACTCTAAAATATTCATTAGCTGAATAATCTATATTGAAAATATCAAACTTTTTTTTATCTGGTTTTTCATTATAAAATCTATTTTTAACTACATTATACATTGATTTAACAAACTTTTCCTCGTTACCATATTCTACTAAATATCCCCAATCCAAATACTTATAAATTTCATTTGGACCAAACTTACAATCATATGCAATAAAAGGTACTCCCAAATACGAAGACTCAATTAATACCGAGGGAAATCCTTCATATCTTGAAGTTAATAAAAGAGCTTTAGCTCTCCTGATAAATTTGTAAGGATTTAACTCAGCACCTTGTAAAACCACATTATCTTTTAGATTCAATTCCTTTAATAATTTTTCTATTTTTTCCCTTTCTTCTCCATCTCCCAAGATAATCAATTTTAAGTTACTATACTCTGGATATTTTAGCAAAAATCGTCTAAATATCTTAAACATCAAGTCATACCCCTTTTGATAATGTAATCGACCAACTGCAATAAAATAATCATAGCCAATATCAATAAATTCATTACTAAGGATTTCAATATCATTTTTAATTACTGGATTATATATTACTTTAATCTTGCGATTATCAATTTTAGTATAATTTATAATTTCTTCTTTCATAGATTCGCTAATTGTAATAATTAAAGATGTTAATCTATAAAGAATTATAGCTCCAATAATCCTTTTAATCACAGTTAAGAAAGAAAATCCTTGTGACTTTAAAGGATTATGCAAGGATGCCACAAGTTTAAAATCCTTAAATCCTCCAACAAACTTTGAGTATAAGGGATATTTGAGAAGATTCCCTTTAGTAGCGAATATTATGTCTGGATTTATCTCTTTAACTATTTCATTGAATTTTTTATAACTTTTCTGAAATGTAATTGGTTTAGTAAAAGATGATACTTTTTCTAATAGTTCACCTTTATTATTTTCAACTAAAAAGTATATTTTCATTTCTTGAAACTTTTTTAAAAAATATTCAGATAAATTAATATATAGTTTTTCAACTCCACCAATATCAAAATTTTCAAATAAAAACACAATTTTCATTTTTTCCCTAATTTATTAATTTTACAGCCATCAAAATATTTTTAAAATCTTCAGGGGCTTCATATTTTTCAAAAAACTGGGATATGAGTTTTTCTACCTCTAATTTATACTTATCAGGGTTTTTTAAAGCATCTTCAATAGAAGAAATAAGTTCACTGAAATTTGGTGCTTTCCATCCTATGCATGTTTCATTATAACCAAAATACATTTGTCTATTTTTAGACAAGTACTCGTCTAAATCATAATTAAAAAATATTATTGGTTTTTCGGTCAAGTAATAATCAAAAAAAACGGAGGAATAATCAGTTACAAGTATATCACTTAATCTAAGATATGGATAAATATCTTCATACTTATGCAATAGAATTATGTTTTCAAAATTAGATAAGCAAATATTTATATTTGCAATTGGATGTGGTTTTATCAAAAATATTATCTTATTTTCCACACAAAAATCATTTATTAAATTGAAATCAATAATTTCAAAGAAATTATCACCTGTTTTATCTCTAAACGTTGGCAGGTAAAAAACAATCTTAAACCCTTCGTTTTTAATTTTTTTTATTTTATCAAAGTTTATATTAGAGATACCTATATCTTCTCCAGTCAGTTCTTTAAAAAGTGCTATATTTCTTGGATAATTTGATACAATGATATTTTGAAAATTAATATTGAAAGCAGAACTAAAAATATTTAATAACGTGGAAGAAGTAGTTAATACGAAATCTGGTGACTCATAAATCCATGGACCAAAAATTTTATAAACGCATTTTTTAAACACAGATTTACCAAAATATTTAGAATCAACCCCCATATCATGTTCGATTTTTTTCAAGGGAATTCCATGCCATAAGTTTATTTTAACGCTCCCTTTTGAAGTCCAATAGCATATATCATTTGATTTCACATCAAAAACATAATATTTAGCTTTCAATGCATAATATAGACCTTTTAAAGAATATAAAGAATAACTCTCAAATCCACGCTCTTTTAATTTTTTTGATATTTCTTTTTTTCTTGTTATCCATATATATCTTTTTTTCTCTTTAAAATATTTATTTAAATATAAGAATAAGTACTTAGGATTATCAGCAAATCTATTCCCCATATATGAACCAAATACGATAATATTTTCATCTCTATTAATAAAACCTGAAATAAAATAAACTGGCCATAAAAAAACTCTTAATAAATACAGATTTTTTTTTATCGAATTCACTCTAAATCTCTCCTCAACTGTTCCAAAATTTCAAAAGCTCTTATCAAATCTTCCTTAGAGATGCTCAAAAAACTCGTTAAGGATTTTTTCAATTGAGTAGTAGATACACCTTTGGTTCTTGGTAAATAAACTACTTCGCAATATTCCTTTAAAAAATCAAACTTCCCTCTCCAGTCCTCTCCAATAATAAAAATATCGACTTTATACTTCTGAATATCACTTATTTTTTGTTCCCATGAGTTTTCGGGAATAACCAAATCAACATATCTTATAGCTTTCACAATTTCAACCCTTTGATCATAAGGTATTAAAGTTTTCTTTCCTTTAACCTCATTAAATTCATCAGTAGAAACAGCAACTATTAAATAATCCCCGTGCTCTTTTGCTCTTTTTAGTAAATTTAAATGCCCTATATGAAACATATCAAATGTTCCATAGGTTATTACTACTTTTCTTCCCCTTTCATCCATATTCCTGCCTTTTTACTAAGATATATTCTATAAATTAAAACAAAACTTTCAGTAATTACCACCATTATAGCAATTAAATAAATGTTTATTAAACTTAAAAAGGATAAAATTATCAAACCCAATAAGTGTATTAAAGACCCATAAATTACACTGATATTTGCAAAATTCGTATATCCCATAGCACCTAAAAAGGGATAACCCATCATTATTGAAGGAATTACTACTATGGCAGATAATAAAAGGATTCTGAAAGTAGTGATTGTATCAAAATCAGCCTGATTTGAAAATAATAGGCTAAATATTAAGTTTGCTAATACAAAAATCAAAATTAATAAAACAGTATTAAATGATACTATTATTTTAAAAATTTTTTTAAATAATAAAGAATTTCTTGTATTAGCAATGTAGGGATACAAGACCTGAGTTATTGGATGATACAAATACTGTATCGCTTGGTAAAGCTTTTCAGCAATTGAATAATGTCCAACGACAGTATTATTTGTAAATAATCCCAAGACAAAGGCATTGCTCGAAGTATATATCGATACAGAGAACCTCGACAAAAAAAACTGCGAACTATCTATGAAATAAAATTTAATTTTAGAAAACTCAACAAACCTAAAATTTAAACCAAAACTTTTTTTTATGATTAATAAACTTAAAATACCACTAAAAATATAACCTAAACCATTCAATAGCGGTACTTTCCAGTAGTCTGACTGTTTTTTCACTAAAATAAAAATTGCTATAGTAAACAATCCTTTGGCCAATATATTGAGAATTGTAATATACTTCATTTTTTCCATCCCTTGGAAAAACCAAACAGGGAAAAGGATATTACCTAATACTATTAAGAATGTTAGATAATATACTTTCCAATCATGCATAAACTTATCAAAAAAAACAACTAAAACAGTCAGTAAAATAAGGCTTAATATCAAAAGTATAAATTTAATTATCATTACAGAATTAAATATCTCTTGAATCTTCTCTTTATTCTCTCTGTGAACTGCTAT
>JANZZP010000019.1 GCA_026419335.1 Elusimicrobiales bacterium
GCATCTCCACACAACAATCTATGTTTTCCAAGTTGATATAAATCGCCGTATTTTGTTTTCGGCTCTTGTATTTTTTCTAACTCTTTTTCAACATCAAAGTTGTCTTCTGTTGTTTCTAAATCAAAAATTTCGTCCAAATCTACTTCATCAAAACCTACATCTTTCAAAAAATCAAAATCAAAGTTTTTTAACAAATCAAAGTCCCAACCGCCTGCTTCGGTTGTTTTGTTGTCAAAGAGAGAAAATTTTTCCTTCTGTTCTTCGCTTAAACCTTCTACTTTTATCACATCAACTTCTTTAATTCCTAATTTTTTTAGCGCTTTATATCTCCCGTGGCCTGCAAGAATGCGGTTGTTCTCGTCAACAACTATCGGAGTGATATAACCTAATTCATTGATTGATTTTTCTATCAAATCTTCTCTATGTTTTTTTGGATTTTTAGACCAAATTTTTAAATCGTTGATGTTAACTTTTACATAACTTTTTATCATAAAAATTCCCTTTTATAATTTTTTATTCAAAAAACACAAAATTGTCAATTGATTGAGACTAAATGAGACTAAATAAGGTTATGTTTTTTTAGGAATTTTTTTAGTTTATAAAATTTTAGCTCTTGTATTTTTTTTACTCTTTTATTCAACCATTTATAAATCGTCATTCTGGATACTCCTATTTCTTTTGCTAATTCTCTATATGTTTTTTGTCTTTGTAATCTATATTGTCGTAATATCTCTATCAATTCATTTTGTAGCATTGTTTATCACCTCCTTTGCTCTTTTTAATTTTCTAAAAAAAGTTGCTCGTGAAATATTGATTTTTGATAATATATCATAGATGATTTTTTTAGAACTCTCTCCATTTTTGCGCCGTATATTATAGATATGATACAACAACACATCGTCGTATTTGATTTTTTGAATATCGTCTTTTATCTCATTTTTTATTTCTTGTCCGCATAATGGACATTTCATTTTTTTATCACCTCCTTATTTTAATTTTTTTAATAAACCTATTTCACAATTTTGCAAAACAAATTCTTTTGTTAAATTACCCTTCAAATTTACATCATCTAATCTACAAGTTAATCTAAAAACTAATGCTTCATCTCCTGTTTCCATCTTTACCATTTTTCTGTTAACAACAAGATTTGTTCCAAACAACTCATTAAACGCTTTTATTGTCTCTTCATACCCGATAGTATTCATTACTTCCCCTTGTTTCAACCACTCCTTAACTTCGTTAATATCAATTATCTTATATTCGTAAACACCTGGAGAAGTTATTACTGCTGAATTAAGTATGTATTTCATTTATTTATAACCTCCTTTTAAGATTTTTATTATGTCCTCCTCGTTAATGTTTTCCAACTTCGCCCCGCACTTCTTACAGAAAAAAGCAACATCCCCGTTGCCATCAAAACCATCATATTCCCAACCTATTGTTTTAAATCTCTTAACTTCTACAAGATACGGTTTCCAATACATTACTCCAGTCTCTTTTATTATTACATCATTTATGCTTGTCATATTGCTATTACAGTTTTTACATTTCATTTTTTTATAACCTCCTTTATATCTATAATTTGTGGTTCTTTTTGTCTTTCTTTCCAAATTATTATCCATCTATCTACAAATTCAGGGAATGGGTATTTTAGGAATTCATCAATCGCTTTTTTGTAGTTTATTCCTGTATTTTTAGAACCAGATTTTACTTGGACAAAGATTATTTTTTCTTTGTTAACAGCTAAAATATCAGAAGCAAAAATATCTCGTTTAACAAAAATAATTTTCCCTTTGTCGTATATTCGTTGTAGTTTTTCAAGATATTCACACACAAAACCTTGTTTCTCTAAAAATTCTTTTGTTTTTTTCTTGTAATAATTACCTTTATTCATTCTCTAAAACACCTCCTATTAAGTCAAAACAAGATGTATATTTTATTCCCTCGGTTATTCCGTGGTTAATACATCGTATGTTAGATAATGCTTTTTTCACTCTTTTTTTCCAGTTTTTATTATCTAACTCTATTATCTCTTTAACCAAATGTTTCACAGCATCAGTTATAGCGTTATAACAAGACCCGTTTTTGTTATGAAAAAAACAATTAAAATATTCATCTCCTATTGTTATGGAGATTTTACCACATTCTATTTTGAAATGATAAGTTTTTGTTTCTTTTTTCATATTACACCTCCTCCCAATGTTTGATAATAAAAAATAAAAAGATAAAATTAAAAAAGCTTAAAATAATACCCATAATTAACAAAAAGATATGTTCGCTTAATAGACAAGATAAAATAACATGCCACATTAGACAAAAAATTGTTAGAAGTAATATTTTGAAAAACATATTTTTACCCTCCTTTATCGTTTTAATACCACTCCTCAAATTTACCTGCACCATTACATTCTTGACAAATAACCTTATATACACCATTACCTAAATATTTTACATTTTTTTTGATATATTTCCTGAAATCTTTGAAACTAAAATCACCCCAATAATAACCTCGCAAATAATCTATCGCTTCCCACAAATACATCTCAAAATAACCCTCACCATAACACTCATCACACTCATAAATCACATAGTTTATATTTTCACACATTCTATTACCTGTTCCTATTGAAAATTTACCTTCTTTTATTACACCCATAGTTTTTTACCTCCTTTTATTAAAATTAATTTTAAGCCCCCAAATTAAAAAAATTAGCCGCTTTTTTCCTTACATAAATGATAAACCCTTAACCAAGACTGATAACATTTTTCTAACGCTTTTTTTAACTCTTTTAGCTCAACCTCACCTTTGAAATATTTTTTAGCAGCCTCGTTAGCTTCATCCATAGCAGCATCTATGAAATCTGTTTCCACTAAAACTTGTTTCAACACATCCGCATCTATATCTTTCAAAATATTGAAAACATTCTTCCAAAAGTATCGTATCATAACTATACCCTTTTGTTCCCAACTATTTTCCACTTTTTTTGTTTTTATATCTTTTGTTAGCCCCCAATTCATATATTTTTACCTCCTTTTTTTAGTATAATGGTCAAAAAATTCTCTTTGATTTTCAAAGAGATTTTATTTTGACCACCAGAATATATATAGGGTATATTTTTTTCTTTTTCTACCCCATATATAAAATGGTGGTCAAAATATGTTTTTCTTGATTTTTCAAAGAAATTTTTTGTTTCCAATACTCTATTTCTTGTGTCATTTTCTATATTTTTTGTCAATTTTCCAAATATAGCGGTCAAAAATTTTGATTGATTTTTGAAAGAAAAATGTTTTTGACCACCAAAATACATAGGGTATAAATAAAAAAATAAAAATATATGAATTGGGGGCTAACAAAAGATATAAAAACAAAAAAAGTGGAAAATAGTTGGGAACAAAAGGGTATAGTGGCTATACGATATTTTTGGAAGAATGTTTTCAATATTTTGAAAGATATAGACGCGGATGTGTTGAAACAAGTTTTGATAGAGACAGATTTCATAGATGTTGCTATGGATGAGGCTAACGAGGTTGCTAAAAAATATTTCAAAGGTGAGGTTGAGCTGAAAGAATTAAAAAAAGCGTTAGAAAAGTGTTATCAATCTTGGTTAAGGG